>NZ_JBHLUU010000121.1:0-84572 GCF_042433785.1 Robertmurraya beringensis
AGCGTACCCATATGATGGAATAGATTCACATAATATAAAAATATTGTTAGGAAGCGTGTCGAAAAATATTTTTTTGACACTCCACCAACGGGTCAAACCGTTGATATATCAACATTTATAGAGGGAGATTTTATCTTGGGGGAAAGAGTAGGAAAAATAGCATTATCGATTTTAATCATTGTTGCTTCAGCGATCAGTTATTTTCTATTTGCCATAATTAAAAATGAGGGAGGAGTGAGGAACCTACTAGATAGAATTTCTCAGGATAATAAGGTGGAAACTGTAAAAGCATCTGGTATGAATAATTTAGTTGTGCAATTAAAGGAGAATGTGTTGTTGGATGCTCCAATTGTAAAACAATTTCCGGAGCTTCCGAGAGGATGTGAGGTTACTAGTCTCGCAATGCTTCTCCAGTATAAAGGTATCGATATTGGAAAAATGGAACTGGCGGAAAGAGTTATCAAGAATACTACTCCCTTGAAAAAAGAAAATGGAACGATATATTGGGGAAACCCCAATGATGGATACATAGGTGATATGTATTCATACAGCAATCCCGGTTATGGAGTGTATCATAAACCTATTAAAAAGCTAGCAGAAGAATTTCTTCCCGGACAAATTATTGACCTTACAGGGAGAAATTTCGAAGAATTGAAAACTTATTTGTCACTTGAAATTCCAGTTTGGGTAATTATCAATACTACTTATCAACCACTCTCTGAAAATGCCTTTGAAACTTGGAAGACACCTAGTGGAGAAGTGAAGATTACCTATAAAGAACATTCTGTATTAATAACAGGTTACGATAATAAATACATCTACTTCAATGATCCCATCACAGGTATTAAGAATCTAGCGAAGCCAAAGGATCCATTTATAGAAGCGTGGAAGCAGATGGGAAGTCAGGCCATCAGTCTTCTTCCTGATGCTAACACGATAGAAGGGAGTAAATAGGCTGTAAAAACTCAGAATAAAAGGGGGGGAAGCTTTTATGTACGAGATATTTAGTCAGATTAGTAACTTATTTAGCCAACCATTAATCAACATTTTCAGAGAAACGGAGGGTATTCCTCTCCTGTCTGCTTTAATTTTGGGCCTTGTAGGAGCGTTAGCACCCTGTCAATTTACAGGTAATTTGGGTGCTATTACGATATATGGGAATCAATCGGTTCAAAAAGGGCTCGCTTGGAGGGAGGTTCTCTTTTTTATCTTAGGGAAAATCGTTGTGTTCGCCTTATTGGGTCTAATCGTTTGGGTTGTGGGGAATGAGGCCAAATCAACGTTAACCATGTTCTTTCCCTGGATAAGAAAATCTTTTGGACCGTTACTTATTATTATCGGATTTTTTATGCTTGGAATAGTCAAATTCAGAAAATCTCTTACCTTAGGAAGTATTCCAAATAAGTTCATGAAAAAAGGGAAGATAGGGGCATTTTTGATGGGCGTGAGTTTTACCCTTGGCTTCTGCCCGACAATGTTTGTATTGTTTTTTATCACTCTAATGCCTATCGCACTAGCTGTACCCTACGGACCAGTTCTTCCAGCTATTTTTGCTGTAGGTACATCGATCCCTTTAATCCTTTCCATCTTCTTAATATGGTATTTTGATTTAAGTGGTAAATTGTTGAAAAAGAACGGAAGAAAATTGGGGTTATTCGTTCAGAGGTTGGCGGGAGTAGTCATGCTTTTAATTGGAGTCCTGGACACATTAACTTATTGGGGGATTTAATTGGATAAAGAGCCATCTGAAGCTGAAGTTCCCCTATAAAGTTAGACTATTTTTCTCTTTAAGCGAAATGTGGTTGGCATAAACGCGGTATTGGACCGAGTTTATGCCTTTTTTTACCTTAAACGACCCTTAGTAAATTTAGTAATCTCCCGTACTAACCAGAAAAACTTTTATAAACACCTATTTACATTCGGTAAAAGGATAAATTATACTATAGAGGGGTACCCTAAAACATAGGACGAAAGTGGAATTTAGTCTTTAAAATTAAAGCTTAAAAGTTAAAAAAGGAATTATTAAATAACTTAGGGTTAAGAAAGGGGAACTACCATGATGAGTGATAAAAAGATTAAAATTGCGGTCAACGGAGGAATCAAATTCGGTGCAAAGCTAACCGCCAAGCAACTGATCGTTTTAGCAAAATATCTGGAGGAAGGGGAGGAGCTTGAGCTCACAACATTCCAGCAATTATACATTGAAATTCCAGAAGAAAGAAAAACAGAAATAATTGCTGAATTTGAAGAAGCAGGCTTAAGCTGTTACCCAGTTGGGAATTATGTGAAAAGTCTACGAACCTGTAATTTTTGTAAAGGCGCTGAAGAAGAGGGGATGCCGGTTGCCATTGAACTAAATAAGCGGATTGCAGGAAAACATGTACCTTTTACGTTAAAACCTGCCTACACCGGTTGTCCAATTGGATGTGGTGAACCAATGATTAATGATATTGGAGTCATGAAAATTAAAGATTCCTATAGCCTTTATGTTGGAGGAAAATCAAAAGGTAAAGACGCGGAAGCTGGGATATTGCTAATGGAACAACTTACACCTGATGAACTGTATCAAGCGATTGATAAGATTATTAATCTTTATAATGAGCAAGGAAAGAAACGGGAAGCCTTTCATAAATTTGTAAAAAGATTTGGGGCAGACGAACTTTTGGCTAGTATTAACCAATAGAAAACCAATGGGCATCTATCTATTTAGAAAAGCTGGCCAATCCCCTAGAAACAGATTTTTGTTTTTAATAATTGTCACCATTTTATATAGATTTCAATAGGCCATGGAGGAGTGAACTCTCTCTCCTTGGCCTTTTTATTGATAATAAGGAGAACATGGTGTCCTCGATTAAAAACTTAGAAAACCTCCTTAATATAATCTGAAAGTACCTCCATGTTGCTATATGTAGATGATTGTTTCCTTTTCAGCAAATAAATAGATCTGCTCGGAACAGGAACGTTTGCTTCAAATGGAACATTAATAACTTTCCCTTCAGATATTAGACGCTTTGCTACAGAATTGGGAAGAAAACCGACACCATGTCTGGAATGTAAAAATTTCAGAAGAAGAGAAACATGGTCAACCTGTAGTTGGTAATTTAGTTGATTCGAAGTGATCTTACTAAACCAATCTGAAAAAGACCCACCCCAGTCTAAATGAATATATAGATTACGTAAGTCCTCTGGTAGGACAAGAGGTTTCTTAAATCCAAATTGAGGATTAGCTACCAAAATAAAAGTATCTTCAATAATTAGCTCCATCGTAACTTTCGTATGATTGACAGGATAGAAGACAATTGCCATATCAATTAAGCCGTCAATCATTTTTCTGATAATAATATTGGAATGTTCAGTGATCATCCCAAGTGAGGTTTCTGACTGTGATTTTTGGAATGCATCTACTGCTTCGAATAATACATAATCCCATAAAGCATGAGTTGTCCCTATAACGATATGATTTTTATAGCTGTTTTCTACTTGTACAAGCTTTGTTCCTTCATCAGTAAGTTCCAATATTCTCTCTGTATAAGGGAGAAAAATAATTCCTGCCTCCGTTAGTTTAATGTTTCGCTTATCTCTTTCAAACAATTCTTTTCCAATGTGCCTCTCTAACATTTGTATTCTAGTTGTAACAGTTGATTGAACAACGTTTAAAAGTTCTGCGGTTCGAGTAAAACTTTTCGTATTTGCAACAAGAACAAAAGCTCTTAGTTGATCAATATCCATTAAAATGCCTCCTTCACTTATTTAAAATCTTGATAATACATATTTAAAATATTCGTTTTACAAATTCATTCACTTTCTCTAAGATTAACATTAATTCTAATTATTCAAAATATTAAAATTAATTACGGAGGGATAAGGTGTACAATTGGAATGGTCTTATAAAAGCTCTCACTTGCATTAGGTGTGAACATCACTTGGAACCGGATGATTACTTTAAAGGGTGTCCCCGTTGTTTAGATGATGGGTACCCTGCCAGTTTAAAGATTCTGTTTGACTACAAGAATTCATGGGATATCGATCAAAAAGCAAGGGGGATGTTTCGATATATCGACCGATTACCCTACCGCTCATTTCCCACCCTCGGTGAAGGGGGAACGCCGGTCATTCATTTGGAAGGACTGGCGGATGAATTAGGTATCCCTGAGTTGTGGTTAAAAAATGAAGGACAAAATCCAACAGGATCCCACAAAGATAGAATGAGCCCTCTTATCGTTGCAAGGGCTGCTTCACTAAAAAGAACAACAGTTGTCGCTGCTTCAAGTGGAAATGCAGGTGCGTCTTTGGCGGCCTATGCAGCAGCTGGTGGTCTGCAATGCAAAATTGTGACCACACCAAAAATTGGCCGAATCTGGGAGAAAGCAATTCGTACTTCAGGGGCAGAGATTATCAAAGTATCCAATTCAAAGGAAAGATGGGAGGTAATAAGAAATCAAGTAGAGAATGAGGGGGCCTATCCTGCTACAAACTACAGCTCCCCTCCAGTAGGAAGCAATCTGTTCGGTGTTCAAGGATATGTTACAGTTGCTTTTGAAATTGTTGAGCAAATGAAAGCTAACTTGCCAACTGCAATTATCATCCCTTGCACGAGAGGTGACCTGCTATGGGGGATATGGGAAGGGTTTATAGAAGCAAAGAGAATGGGGTGGATTAATTCAATTCCTCGTTTATATGCAGTAGAACCTTTTCCTCGTCTTTCACAAGTTCTTCAAGGAAGTGACTATCGAGAGGAATTTAAAGGGGATTCCAGTCAAATGCCTTCAATTGGAGGAAATACAGTTACCTACCAAGCGATGCACGCTATTAATTCATCAGGTGGAGGAGCCGTTTCTATTCCTAATATTGAAGTAGAACAAGCACAAAAGGACTTAGCAAAAAGAGGTTTATTTCTCGAAGGTTCCGCGGCGGTCACCTGGCCGGCAGCATCAAAATTGATTAAATCGGGAGAAATCAATAAAAATGACAAGGTTCTTCTTATGCTTACATCACACGGTTATAAAGGAGTATAAATAGCATTTTTATAAAAGGGGGAAAAAGAATGAAATTAGCCACCAGAACACTAATAGCTATTTTACTGGGTATTTTAACAGGATTGGGATTGAGCATATACACACCTGGAATTTACGAAATCTTAAATAACTACATTTTCGCTCCTGTTGGTGAATTGTTTATTAAGGCAATTAAGATGGTAGTGGTCCCATTAGTTTTTTCAGCAGTGGTTACCAGTATTGCGTCTGCAGGGACTCCTAAGAAACTTGGTCAAATGGGGCTAACCACCATTTCATTATTTGTCATTACCACTATTATTGCGTGTACAATTGGAATTTTAACGGCTATAGCAGTAGGACCTGGTAAAAACGTACAGTTACCCGATACTGCTTCTTTAGAACAAGGGGAAAATGGGGGGCATGGTAGTTCCACGTCTGGATCAGAAGAGGTACCAACAATAAGGGAAACGTTACTAGACATTATACCTAGTAATCCAATCGAAGCGATGGCTTCAGGAAACATGTTACAGGTTCTAACGTTTTCCTTGCTTTTTGGTATTGCCTTGGCCCTTGTTGGAGAAAAAGGTCAAACAATAAAACACTTTATTTCACAATTAAATGAAGTGATGATGAAACTGGTTCTTATTTTTATGAAAGTCATACCTTTTGCTGCCTTTTCACTTGTCGCTACAGCTATGGGGACTGCTGGTCTTGATTTGGTTGGTTCGATGGCAAAATATGTAGTGTCTATTGTCCTTGGTTTGGTAATCTACGTGGTACTCACCTATGGTTCTATGATTTCTTTCTTTTCTAATTTACGTCCAGTTGCATTTTTACGTCAAATGATTCCTGCTATGGGCACAGCATTCGCTACAAGCAGTAGTGCAGCTTCGTTACCAATTACTAAGAGTTGTTGTGAAGAAGGATTAAAAATATCCAAGAATGTCAGTGCTTTTGTCCTTCCTCTTGGGATGACAATGAACATGAATGGTGCGTCTTTGAGCCATGGTGTTGCAGCCGTATTCGTAGCTCAACTGAATGGCATAGAACTTGGACTCATGCAATACCTTACAATCATTTTAATATCTCTTTTAGCCTCGGTTGGAGCACCAGCAATCCCAGGTGGTGGAATTGTATCACTTTCTATGATATTTCTAGCAGTGGGTCTCCCTATTGATGGTGTTGGAATCGCTATTATATTAGGGCTCTGGAGATTGGTAGATATGCCTTTAACCTCAGTCAACGTCTTAGGAGATGCGGTATGTGCGAGTGTCATTGATAGGCGTATGAATAAGATACCCGAGGTAGTACAGTCTAATGAGACCTTAAAGGCATAGTTACAAATATAAAATAAAAAGGAGAAATAAATATGGGGAAAGAAGTTCACACTAACCGCGCTCCTATGGCAATTGGCCCATATTCTCAGGCCTATCAAGTTGGTTCTTTTTTGTTTACATCCGGACAAATACCATTAACACCAGCAGGAGAAATAATAAATGGGAATATAATAGAGCAGACCCACCAGGCATTCAATAATCTCCGAGCAGTCTTAGAGGGTGGGGGAGCATGTCTAAACGACGTGGTAAAAGTAACAGTATTTATTACAAACCTTAATGAGTTTACGAAGATTAATGAGGTTTATGCTTCTTATTTTGGAGACCATCGTCCTGCACTTTCATGTGTTGAAGTTTCACGTTTTCCAAAAGATGTGGCAATAGAACTAGAGGCAATAGCCTTTTTGAGTAACAATAGATAATTAAGAAAAGCCTGATAAGAATAAAAGCTCTGTTGCGAAGGTATTCACAACAGAGCTTTTTAGATTTTAGGATGAATTACAAAACCATTTATATTACAACGATAACACCTGTCATTCCTTCTTCTTTATGACCCGGGATGGTGCAATAGAACTCATACGTCCCTTTCTGTAACGGAGTAAAAACTAATGTTGTCGTGTCTTTTGCAGGTGCATGTAAATGGAAATCTGGACTGTTTTCTCCATGTCCCGCATGCCCCACTTCAGTTTTCTCAACAGGAAACTCTTTAATTTCAATATCATGCTCAACAGAATCAAGGTTATCCAATGTAATGGAAGTCTGTTCTCCCTCTTTTACGATGATCTTTTGAGGGTTATAAAGAAAATTAGCTGCCTGAACACGGATCATAGCATTTTCCGGCTGTATATCACTCGGTTGTTGAGACTTATCCTCTGGGTTGGATATATTTGATTCTGACTGGACTTGTACCTTACTGAACTGACTGCCGAATATCAACATACCGGAGAGGATAAGAAAGGCAAACGCAGGTTTGGTGTACCATATTCTGTTAGCTATTTCTTTTGTTTTAGCCTGAATTCTTAGTGCAGGAAATAATAACAAGGAGCTAACTGAAAGGGTAAGAAAAATATTAATGAGGGTGTGCGCCTGTACTGTTGAAACCATTTCTCCTAGCATCGCACCCATCATGCCACCCATAAGACCAGCCATTAGACCTTCTAAAAAGGCATAAACCCCAAATCCAAGACCGCAAATAGCTCCTCCAATAACACCAGCTAGTATAGCTAAGAGGGTAGAAAGATACAAATTTCCTTGTAACATAGTTCCGAATAGCAATCCGGCCGTTAGACCCACATTCATTCCTATAGTCATGGATAAAACCATGCCAGCCATGTTTTTTAGTCTGTTCCGAAAATAAAAAGACAAAAATGTAGCCAAAAGGATAATACAAACAAGTGTACCTAATACAAAATAATAAAAAATGTTCATCACATTCAACCCTCCTGTATTGCTACAATGATATGACTAAGCCGTACAAGCCATACCAAATTCTTTATATTTAATGAAAAACAGATGAACATATCTTTAGTAGTTTCTAAATAATTGATAAAAGGACAAAAAAGAATTCATAAGAGCGAAACCATGGATTAATATGAATGGGAATATAATTGTATGAAAAATTTAAAGAATATAATTACGAGGAAGACATCATACAAATGAATTTGACTGACAGAGGGATTAATTTCTTGCTGAAGATACTTCTTTAAACAAAAAATATTAAACTCACCTATTTACATACTATACTGGGGTATAATATAATGAGCTCAAGGAGGTAATGATTATGGAAAATGAATTGTTGAAAGACGATCCAGAAATCACAGAAGATGACTGCTGTACGAGTGACAGAAAAAGCCATCATTCTGATAAAGTGAAGAAGAATTTGGTTAGCCGCTTAAATCGTATTGAGGGTCAAATTCGAGGTATTAAAGGGTTAATTGAACGAGATACTTACTGTGATGATGTCATTACTCAAATTGCGGCTACTCAGTCCGCTTTAAATAGTGTTGCAAGAATTCTTCTTGAAGGCCACCTAAGAAACTGCGTTGTGGAGAGGATTCAAGAGGGTGATATGGAAGTGTTAGACGAAGTACTAGTAACGGTTCAAAAATTAATGAAAAAATAAAAGGAGATGTTATCGATGGAAAAAATTACATTAAATGTTCAAGGTATGTCATGTGGTCACTGTGTAAAGGCTATTGAGGGAAGTGTAGGGGAACTTAAAGGAGTTTCTAAAGTTAAAGTGAACCTTGAGGATAGTAAAGTGGATGTAGAATATAATGCAAGTGAAGTTTCTCTTGATACTATCAAAGAAACAATTGATGACCAAGGTTACGACGTTCAATAATACAAAAAGATGAGGTGCTATGATAGCACTCTCTCTTTTTCACAAAAACATACCCTACATAGGTATAAGGAGTTGTATATATGAGTGAAAATGTTCTTGTAAAAGAAAAAGTATCTGAGGACCAATTTCAAATCACGGGAATGACCTGTGCGGCCTGTGCGACCCGAATTGAAAAAGGTTTAAAAAAGATGGAAGGGGTTAAGGACGCTAACGTTAATCTAGCATTGGAAAAGGCGACCGTTAAATATGACTCAACTAAAATGGGCCCCGCTGAAATTCAGAAAAAAGTACAAGATCTAGGCTACGATGTAATAACTGAAAAGGCTGAACTTGTCCTGACAGGGATGACCTGTGCAGCTTGCGCCACCCGCATTGAAAAAGGTCTAAATAAACTTGATGGTGTTATCCATGCGAATGTTAACCTTGCACTTGAAAAGGCATCGATAGAATATAATCCTTCTGTTGTGACTACAAAGGACATGATTGAAAAAGTAGATAAATTAGGCTATGGTGCTACAGTAAAAACCAACGACAACGAAAAGGAAACAGTGGATCAGCGCTTAAAAGAA
Source organism: Robertmurraya beringensis (assembly GCF_042433785.1). NCBI lineage: Bacteria > Bacillati > Bacillota > Bacilli > Caryophanales > Bacillaceae > Robertmurraya > Robertmurraya beringensis. The sequence goes on from NZ_JBHLUU010000121.1 coordinate 9,242, forward strand.
ATAGAAAATCAGCAGGGGAAATTTATCTTTTCACTGATACTTTCCCTGCCACTTCTGTGGGCCATGGTAGGACATTTCAGCTTTACAGCGTTTATTTATGTACCAGATGCGCTAATGAACCCTTGGGTCCAGATGGCTTTAGCAACTCCTGTCCAGTTTTATATCGGAAAGCAGTTTTACGTAGGAGCATATAAAGCGTTAAGAAACTTTAGTGCCAACATGGATGTACTAGTAGCACTTGGTACTTCAGCAGCTTATTTTTATAGTGTGTATCTTGCATTTGAAACGCTTGGTACAGATGTTCATTCAGTTGGATTATATTTCGAAACAAGTGCAATCCTAATTACATTAATTATTTTAGGGAAGTTATTTGAAGCAAAAGCAAAAGGTCGTTCTTCAGAAGCGATTAAGAAGTTGATGGGTTTACAAGCAAAAACAGCTAAAGTTTTACGTGAAGGGGAAGAAATTGAAATTCCCCTTGAAGAAGTAGTTGCAGGGGATATTGTGTTCGTTAAACCAGGTGAAAAGGTACCTGTTGATGGAGAGATTATTGAGGGTCGCTCTGCTTTAGATGAGTCAATGCTTACAGGTGAAAGTGTTCCTATCGATAAGACTGTTGGCGATAGTGTAATAGGTGCAACAATTAATAAGAATGGATTTATCAAAATTAAAGCCACAAAAGTTGGCAAAGATACAGCTCTTGCCCAAATTATCAAGGTGGTGGAAGAAGCTCAAGGCTCAAAAGCACCCATCCAACGTCTAGCTGATTCCATCTCGGGGATTTTCGTTCCCATTGTTGTCGGGATTGCAGTTGTGACATTTTTCGTGTGGTATATATGGGTGGCACCGGGGAATTTTGCAGAGGCATTAGAAAAACTGATTGCCGTTCTTGTTATAGCATGTCCTTGTGCCCTTGGTCTTGCAACTCCAACCTCCATAATGGCGGGTTCAGGCCGAGCTGCAGAGTTTGGAATTTTATTTAAAGGCGGGGAACATTTAGAGATGACCCACCGAATTGACACGGTTATTTTAGATAAAACAGGAACTATTACAAACGGTGCACCGGTTTTAACGGATGTAATCACTGATTTAAATGAAACGGAATTCTTAACACTAGTGGGAACTGCAGAGAAACAATCAGAACACCCACTTGCCGAGGCAATTGTAGAAGGGATAAAAGAAAAAAACATTAGTCTTGCAGAGGTTTCAGAATTTGAAGCTATTCCAGGATTCGGAATAAAAGCGATTGTTAACGGAAAAGAGATCCTTGTCGGGACTCGTCGTTTGATGAAAAAATACAATGTAGATGTAGATCATATTTTACCCATTATGGGAAATTTAGAAAAGCAAGGGAAAACAGCTATGCTAACAGCCATAGAAGGCAATTACGCTGGAATCGTTGCGGTGGCAGACACAATAAAAGAAACATCAACCCAAGCAATCCAGCGCCTAAAAGATATGGGTCTTGAAGTTATTATGATTACAGGTGACAATCAGGAAACAGCCAGAGCCATAGCAAAGCAGGCTGGGGTCGAAAATGTCATTGCAGAAGTATTGCCAGAAGGGAAGGCCGAGGAAGTAAAAAAACTTCAGCAACAAGGCAAGAAAGTAGCCATGGTAGGAGATGGCATTAACGATGCTCCTGCACTTGCCATAGCAGATATTGGGATGGCAATCGGAACAGGTACGGATGTGGCGATGGAAGCAGCGGATATAACTCTTATACGTGGAGATCTTAACAGCATTGCAGATGCTATCTTTATGAGTAAGAAGACCATTCGAAATATTAGACAGAATCTTTTCTGGGCATTTGCCTATAATACTCTAGGAATCCCAATAGCTGCTTTAGGTTTCTTGGCGCCCTGGCTTGCAGGAGCGGCAATGGCCTTCAGTTCTGTGTCAGTAGTTCTCAATGCATTACGTTTGCAACGAGTAAAATTATAGGGAGAAGTGTATATGAAAAAATGGGTAATTTCAGCACTAGTTTATCTTGTGGTTGTTGTTGGGGCATACTACGCATACTCTTCTATTGCAGGGGAGCCTACTGATGAGGCGGATCATTCCAATATGCAAATGGAAGATAAATAAAAGTATAGATTTAACTATATTGTTGTTACAACGGGTCCTTTTAAAGGACCTGTTTTTTTATGAGGAAATATTTTTTTATTAGATTATCAGGTATATATTTTACTAGATTGCCCATAATGATGGGCAGGGGGGAAGAAAAATGAAAAAATCATTACTATTAATTTTTATAGGATTAGTTCTATTGTTTAGCTTTTATGGAAAATATCGTGAGGTTCAAGCACAAGAGGAAAAAGTAATTAGTACAGTTAATACCATTAAAAAAGCTAAAGGCATTATTAGTGAGTGGACAATTTATTATAGTGAGGAAACGGAACTCATAAAAACACTAAAAGAATATAGAAAGATGGAAACAAGCCTTAAGCAGGATTATCCTAACTTCAAATGGATTGAAGATGATTCGAAGGAACACCATATAAAAATTACTGGCAGTGCTGTAGAAAACGTAAAGGAAAAGGAACTAATAACATTAACCGCATATAAATCTGGAGAAGGATACAAAGTTCTACAGACATATAGCTATACAAGTAAAAAGTGGTCGGAGAATACCTATTTTGACATTCTTCAAAAGTTGAACAACAAAAAGGATGTATTTTTTACTGTAAAGGCAAAATTAAGTGATTCAGGAATGACCGACTTAAACGAGAAAGCGAATTTATTATTGGACGAACTTTCATCGGTTCAAGTCGAAAGCTTAAAAGAAGAAGATTTTGTATCGATTTCAGCTTTTAATGACAATTGGGAATATTTCCTTCCTACTGCCAATCATAAAAAAATGAATCTACAGTTGGCACTAAGAAAAAATGTAGACGAATCTAAGATAAATCTAACTATTGGTAGTCCTATTATTACCGTGGAGTATTAAGATGAAAATTTAGTTAAACAAGAGTATGTTATTGGAACTCGAATGATCTTAATAGATTTAAAAGTTAAATTATTCGCGGCATAGTAGGAGAGCCAAGAGTATTAGAGTGACCGAAAACTCCCTAGACTTAAAATATGGCTTTGATAGATTGTCTTTTCAAAAGGAAAACGAGCTGTCACTGCTTAGGTTTTAATCGATTACTTTTTCCCAATTCAATCTTTATCTTCCTGCTCGAGTATAAATTTAAATCAAAAAACCATAACCTCATTAGGCACTTTTACATACACTAAAACAAAAATGCAATTGATCAATGGTAAGGAGAGGTTACATTTGATAATCGCCGAGTATGGTAGGGAATTGTCTAAAATAGGGAAAAGAATTTCTGATTTGAATAACCAAAATAAAAGGGAAGATAATATAATTCAAAAAATACTTAATCTTATTAATATATATGAAGAGGCGTTTAATCAATTAAAAAAGGTGGAAGCACCACTAGTTTTTAACCCTGAACATATAAAATTACTAGATTCATTTGAAGAACTAATTACTGCCTATGCAATACAGTTGAAATCAATCGACGTTAACAAAGAAATAAGTAAAATTGAGTTATATCTTAAGGGTAAAAGTAAAGAGGAAGAAGTAATTAGAAAAATAGGAACAATCTTAATATCACTACTCTCAAAATGTAGTAGTTTAGCTTTGAGCGAGAACTTGAAAGAGTTTTGGGAGTGAGGTTGATGGCTAAAAGTAAAGTAAAACAGAAATTAAAGATGACAATGATTTATTAAAGATCCAATAAAAAAACAAATTGCAGTTACTCAGTGGATTCAAACAGTTGTGGTTATTGCCGAAGCTATTTTACTGACTATATTATATTCTTTAAACGGAGATTCTGAGGGGGAGAAAAAAATACTAAATGGAATTTGGGCCAAACAATAGGATAGTTGCTTGAAGCAACTGGAGTTACAAACCAAATAAACAATACAAACGAGTATTCTATTTTTAGTTCTCAAAAATAGCAGTAACAGGAGATATCGTCCAGTCAATTGGATCGGTACTACAGGCATTAGGTGGAGAAGAATTGCTGTTACAAGATGGTATAGGGAATTTATTCGAATCAATAATTCCCTAAGAAAATTTTATAAATGAAATGATTAGTTGGATGATTTTTACTGGGCCTATTTTTTAATTAAAAAGGGCTCTTTTTATTGTATTCTGCAAGGTTTGTGCATATATGTCTTAATGGCATTCATGAAGAACCTAGGGAAATAATAAATCCATGAATAAAAATTTGTAGTGTTTTGATTAAACATCAAGTGACGAATAATGGGTGAGAAATAACAACCTTTTCCTTACTGTCATTGGGAATAGATGTAGTTTCAAGATTTTAATTTTTCCTGAAGAAATGTTGAAACAACGGGAATAAATATGCAGTTTTTATGTAGTTTAAAACACTAAACCAAGGGAAAACTTAAAGTCGTAATGGACAAAAGGAGGTGTATTAAATATGAACCATGAACAATGTATTAAAGCATGCTTGGAATGTATGGAAGCGTGTAATGTTTGCTTCGATGCTTGTTTGAAAGAAAATCATATGATGGCAGATTGTATCCGCATGGATCGCCTATGTGCTGATATGTGTGAGTTTGCTGCAAAAGCAATGCAAACGAATAGTCCCTTTATCCAGCAAATCTGTCAGTTATGTGCTGATATTTGTGAGGCCTGTGGAAACGAATGTAAGAAACATAACCATGATCACTGCCAGAAATGCGCTGAAGTCTGCTTCAGATGTGCAGATGAATGCCGTAGAATGGCATCTTAATCACTTGAAATATTTTCTTTAAAAAGAAAAGACGGCCTCTTGAATGCTGAAGTATTCCTTTGGGAGCAGGTACTCAGCTGTAAGGGGTCGTTTTTTTTTACATACTACTTACTATCTAATTGTTCAAAATCGATTAGATATTTACTGGATAATACATCTGGCTCTAAAGGTATAGAAGTAAGGTTTCCAAAGTTTCCACCGTTACTATCATTTCTGCATGGTTTCTCTATATTTACCAAGTATGATAGTTATATCCCCACTGTTTACGGAAGGAAGAAATGGTGCTAGCTTCCTACCGCATATTTCACCCTGTTGTTCAGCTTTGGGTTGTTTACTAAATAACTGGTGTCTTAAGGGACGATTTTACGAAATAACCGGTGAATTCAAAATAAATATTTACATACTCATAATTTGCTTTTCACTAAATTTCATAATCTAGTAAGTAACCAGAGTGGAGATTTTTTGTAAATGATATGTATTATGTTATGAGCTTATCTATTCTGTTTTTTATATTGACTTTTTTATGGTGAAATTCTGGACCGAGGCTCAATCAGCGATATATCAAATGTGTTTATATTTTAAATGATCACTAAGATTAATCATTCTTGATTTAGATTGTTTTAACGAATTTATTTGTTTTTAAAAATTTTCTAATAAGAGAGGGGTTTCTTATGAAAAAAACGATTAAAATTGTTTTACTTGGTTTGCTACTATGGGCTTTTGTATTTACTGTAAACAAAGAGATTACAAAGTTTCAGTCTATCTCAAAAAGCACTGTAAATACTGAACAACTACCTCAAAAGAATTTTCAGAGACCTAGTTTTTCCTTAACGGGTTTGGATGGAAAGCAATATTCAACGGATGAAGTCTCTAAACCGCTGGTAATAAATTTTTGGGCTTCCTGGTGCGGACCTTGTAAAGTGGAAGCTCCAGAACTAGTGAAACTCTATCAAAAATATAATGATAAAGTCGAAATATTTGCAGTGAATCTTACAGAAGGGGATTCAAAAGAAGCTGCTAAAAAATTTGCTGATTCTTATGGTTTCCAATTTCCGGTGTTGTTGGACACGGATAACAAGGTTTCAGATATGTATAGGGTGACAGCAATTCCCACTACATACTTTGTCAACAGAGATGGTATTATCGTTGATCAGATATTGGGTTTTGGGGGTGTTGAATTATTTGAAGATAAATTTGAAAAATTAGCGAAAGAATAGGTGGACGTTATATGAATGAAATTATTCAATTAGGCCCATTTATGGTGAAATATCAACTGATTGCAGTTCTGCTTAGTGCTGTAATAGGCTATTTCCTATTAAGGTACAAAATGAACAAATTGAATATTGAACCTGAAGTGTTCTCTGATGTACTTGCTGGTACTCTATTTATAGGAATTGTTGTCTGGAAATTTGGCGGTGTCTTTTTTAATCCTAGTGTTTTGTGGACAAATCCATTATCGATTCTGTTTATTAGCGGTAGTGAAAAGACAATTATCTTTGCCATTTTTAGTTCGTGTCTGTATTTGGGCTATAAATTAAAGAAGGGCAATATGCCTTTTTATTATTTCTTTGATGTTCTTCCTTTCGGAATACTTCCTTTTGTGTTTATATATAGCCTTCTAGTTCCAGGTATTGGATTTGAAACCACCCTGCCTTGGGGAAAAAGCTTAGCAAATTCAGAAGTTAACTATCACCCAATTGGTTATTACCGTGCAGTGTTATTCGCTTTTTTAACTTTTTATATTTTGAGGCTCAAAGCTAACGTCGGTACGGGAATCAATTTTTCTCAATCATCCATTGGTATCGGTGCAATTGGCTTGCTTACATCCTTTTTTATTCACCAAGACATTGTCCTAATTGGCCTGTCTTTTAATCAATTGTTACATTTAATATTGCTTTTATTCGGAATTGCAGTATTTAAGTCCAATAAAACAGTGGAGAAGGACGAAACTCAGTTTATAAACTAAAAAGCACAGAATCTAGAGTCTCATATTAACATGGATATGGGAGACCGTAATAATATACTACAATGGGTTGTCAAAATTAATAAAACTATATAATAGCCTACAGGTAATAATCGGTAGCTTTATTCTAAAAAAGAGTCCACTGCACTTACTTACCATAAGAGTTTAATCCCAGATACTTTCAAATCCAATAATAGAAAAGGGGAGTTAGATTTTCATTGAAAACTTTGAAAAGAAATTTGGTTGTAGGGTTGTTTTCTATCATAGCAGTATACTTATTTTTCTTATCTCGCTCTGGATGGGACCCAATGCATGCTTGGAATCGAGCTTTTGCTGATGTTTCATTGTTATTACTATTATTGACTCTCGTGATTGGTCCTTTGGGCAAGATAAATCGATTCTTTATTTCTTATAGACCATGGCGCCGTGAAATGGGTATCTGGAGTGCGTTGACGGCAATTATTCATGTATATATACTATTCGATGGCTGGTTCCAATGGGAGCCTATCAGAACCATAGCAGGTTTTGATCAAGCTACAGGTCAATTGTTTTTTGATTCTGGGTTTACTCTTGCTAACCTTCTTGGTTTAATTGGATTGGTGTATGTGTTCCTCCTAACACTTATTTCGAATAACAAATCAGTGAAACTTCTGGGTAAGCCAGCATGGGATTATGTTCAGCAAAAGAGCAGCATATTATATATACTAGTAGTGGCGCATACTGCCTATTTTCTCTTTTTCTATCGAATCGGTAATGCCAACTGGTTTCAAAAACCGTTTCTAGTATTCGTTATTATCCTATTCTTAATACAATGGGGTGTTTTTTTTCTTACTGTATTAAGAAATCGAGCCAAGGCTAGAAAAGCTCTTGTGAATCAAGATTAAACTTCTAAATACGTTGTTATGTTAGCAATCTATGCTCCTTAACGAGTAGATCCATACAGAGGTAATATGTCATTATCATATGTCTACACTTTAGGAGATTACTTAATCCGAATTAAGGAGAATAGAAAGATTATCAAGGGAGAGAAAACTATTTAAGAATATAACTTATCGGATTTATAAGATTTAAACTAATAAGATTTTAGAAAAAAGAGGTGCTTCAGGGCACCTCTTCATTTTTTTAAATCTTAAAATTGTTTATTGTTTTTTGTAAAGTCTCGGACATATTACGTAATGAGTATGCTGAGCATGCTATATTCTCTAGACAAGTTAATTGTTGTTGAGAAGATAATGCAACTGTTTGAGCATTCCCTGCAGATTGATTGACAAGCCTTGCTACATTTTCCTCTGAAGCTGCCACTTGTTTGGTGGTCTTAAAGATTTGTTGAGAAGCAGTCGATACTTGTTGTGTTTGTTCTGCTACATCTTGAATAGCTGTGTAAATAGTTTGAAAGGCCTCACCCGCTTTGGTTACCATCAGCAACCCTGTGTTTACTTCTTTTGTCCCCCTGCTCATTACTTGAACAGCGGATACGGTATCGTCCTGTATCCCTTTAATAAGCTTAGCTACCATATCTGCAGATTCAGCCGATTGCTCCGCCAATTTGCGTACTTCATTTGCTACCACTGCAAAACCCTTTCCATGTTCCCCAGCCCTCGCGGATTCAATAGTAGCGTTCAAAGCTAATAATTGAGTCTGAGATGAAATATCGGTAATGGCATCGATAATTTCTCCTATTTGAGAAGTCCTTGATCCCAATTGTTCAATAACAGAGGCAATATTTCGGACGGATTGATCAATCAAATTCATTTGGTATACTGCCTTTTGTATTTCTTCATTGCCTTTATTAGCTTGTTGAGAGGCGCTAACGGATGAATTAGAAACCATAGTGGCCGTTTCAGCAATTCGTTGTACATCACTTGCAACTGCCCCCATAGCTTTTACACTCTCCTTTGTTCCTTCCAACGCTGCTTCAGATCGAATAGATACTTCCTGGACAGAGGCTGCTATTTGATTTGCTGACTCTGTTGTCTCCTTTGCAACTATGGTAAGTTCTTGGGAAGAAGCAGCTACTTCTGTTGAACTAAGGGCGACCTGCTGGATTAAACTATGGAGATTTTTCTTCATTTTATTAAAAGAAAGGGCTAGATCTCCAATCTCATCTCTATTATTAATCAGTAGGTCATCAATGGTTAGGTTTCCTTCCGCAATCTGTTCGGCTACACGGGCAATTTTCAAAACGGGTTTTGTTATAATCCTACCCATATAAAGTGCAATGAAAATACCTGATATAAGAGCTATTAAGCTAATAATTAAAGTTAGTATTTTTATATTCTTAACCTTTTGTGTTGTAGTCTGATGTTCCTTCTCTAACAGTTCCTCCTGTAAATTAGCCATTTCTGAGGCAGACCTCATGAATTCATCTCCATGCTCCGCACCTTGTTCAGAAGCAATGCGAGTATATTCCTCTTTATTGTTCTCTCTTTTAAGTGTGAGTAATTGAACTGTAGTTTCTGCATAATGAGCATTCATTTCATTCATTTCTACGAAAAGCTCTTTTTCTGCATCAGAGGATATGAGAGATCCTAGTGTGTTTTTTAATTCTTCATAGTCCTTTTCTGCATTTTGATAAGCTTTTAAATCCTCATCATTTCCAGTAAGAAGATAACTAATAAAAGACTTTTGCTGTCCATTTACCGTGGACATCATGTCTTTTGTTATCATTGCCTTTAGAGCGCGTTCATCCACCAGGTCACTATATAATTTATTAACAGAGGTAATTTCATATAATCCAATAGCTGAAACCAATCCTAACAGTAAAACTATTATAAAAAAACCGCCAAACATTTTCTTTTGAAGATTCATTTTCATATATGTTTTCTCCTTTATAGTATTTATCCTAAGAATATAATAAAAATGTCCAAAAAATATGAAGATAGTCACAATATTTCTTGGACGTTTGAGTTTAAAGTCCCAATTCATTCTCATAATATGGAGAAAAAATTAATACAAATAGAAAATGTAAGACTTTTATTAATCTACTTCAGTTGATGCAACGAGTGTTTTTTTTTATATAGGCTTCTATTGATTAAATATGTATTAGTCAAATAGTGAAGAATATTCGCCTGCACACTTTCTCGATAATTTAACGATATAGTAAAAATTAGTTTTAATTTGGGAATTGAAAGAATAAAAAGAACTTCATACAATGATGGTTACGAAAGAGTAAAAAGATTTTTGGTACTTAAGGATTTAACTTTCTTAGTGGGTAAGAAGTGCTAGGTGAGAAATATGTTATTAAAAATTAGATAAAAGTAGCATTGGAAGATTTAAAGGAAGGGGATATAACAATTAATAATAAAATTTAATGCTAGATAGGGCCTCTATTTCTATATAATGATTAGAGTTTGGAATTAAATAAATTTCGGAATAACTAGGAGATGACTAAAATGAAGAAAATATTAATTGCTTTAGGAGCATTTGCAATGATTACTGCATTAACAGCATGTAATCAGGAGGACACTGGAGAAGGACAAAGTAGTAATGAGCAAACAAAAGAGATTGAAAATTCTTCAACTAGTATTGCTTCCAATAATTTTTATGAGGCATTCGATGGAGATATTGACCATATCCATGGGATGGGATATGCAGGGAGTCAGGGTGCCGTTTATTTTGCAGCTCATGATGGTTTGAAGATTTTGGATAATGGAAATTGGTATAAGACAAAAGAAGAGAATAATGATTATATGGGCTTTAATGCTACTGAAAACGGATTCTACTCAAGTGGTCATCCAGGTTCTGATTCCACTCTACCAAATCCTATTGGGATAATTCAAACGACTAATGGGGGTCAAACTTTGGAGTCCCTTACCCTTGAAGGTGAATCCGACTTTCATGCAATGGGAGTAGGTTTTAAAAATGAGACAATAGTATTATTAAATGGTCAAAAAAATTCATTGATGGAAGAAAATTCGTTCTATTTGAGTGAGGATAAGGCTAAAACGTGGAAAAAAGTCAGTGCAAAGGGGTTGGAAGACCAAATCTTAAGCATTGCCGTGCATCCAACAAATGCTAATTTAGTTGCGGCTGTAGGTATGCAGGGAGTATATCTATCTGAGGATAAGGCAGAGAGTTTTACCCTGATCAGTGAGGGACTACAAGGAACTTCAGTGTACTTTACAGAGGATGCCCTATTCTATGGGGGATATAATGGGAGCGCAGTACTTGTAAAACGAACGTTACAAGGAGGGACTGAAGAGGATTTACCGCTTCCTGAATTAAAGGAGGATGCGATCATGAACATTGCTCAGAACCCTCAAAAAGAATCAGAGATCTTTATTGTTACATTTAACGGTAATATATATCAGTCAACTGATGGATCAAATAAATGGAATCTACTTGTAGAGGATGGGAAGATTCAATAAAGTATGTCTTTTTGTTACACAAAAAATGCACTCTGAAAATATATTGAATAGCAATGCAAAAGCCTTCAGATATATTAAATACTGAAGGCTTTTGTTTGTAGCTAACTAATATTTGCTTTCATTTCTCTTAATATCAAAAAAAGCGGTCACTATTTAAGCGACCGCTAGTACTGTTATTCTGGTTTATTTCCAGCTTCTGGATCAGGTGTGAAGGTTGGCTTAAAGCCCTCATACGTTACTAACGTTACCATACCAGCTGAAGCATGATGCAAGTCATGACAGTGGAAAAGCCAGTTTCCTGGATTATCAGCCTTGAATGCAATTTCATATTCTTCACCAGGTTTTAAGTTAATTGTATCTTTTATGATAGGAGAGCCCTCGATTGGCTTACCATTTTTGCTAAGAACTTGGAAGAACTGTCCATGAAGATGCATTGGATGATCATCTGATTCCGAATTATTAACTAACTTAACCTTGACGTTGTCACCTTCTTTAACCACTATATTTTCTGTATCAGGGAAGGTTTTTCCATTGATGGTATACACCATCTCACTATTATCCATTTCTGTATTCAGATTCATGGTGTACTCTAAATCAAAGTTTTGGTCTAGCGTAAATTCTCCATCCTTTGCAACACCGTAATTAGTGAAAGTGAACTCTGGAAGGTTTTCACTTTGATTCGATTCATCAGTTGATTTCGTATTTCCTTCGTATTGAATCTTTGTTTTCATACCATCCGTGCCTTCCATGTCGCCGTGACATTCTAGGAACCATTCACCTGGATTATCAGCGACAAATTCAATATCATACCGTTCCCCAGGTGCAATTGTTAATAATTCATCCTCGATTTCCTGTGGTTCATTTAATTCTTGCCCATCGATAGCTACCACTTTAAACTTGTGTCCGTGTAGATGGAATTTGTGAGACATGAATCCTATGTTGGCTAGACGAATTCGAACCTTTTCGCCTTCCTTCACCTTAAGAGGCTCAATCAAATCCCCGCTTTTTCCATTAATGGTGAAGATGTCATAGCTATCCATACTGTGTTCCATTGCTTCCATGCCACCGTCACTACGATCTTCGTTTTCTTCTGAATTGTCTTCGGAACTCATGCCAGACATGTTGCTATGATCCATACCCTCCATATCTCCCATTTCTTCCATTGAAGCTTCATCTGGATTACTCATCCATTCATCAAGCATGAGAGTATAATCTCGGTCATATGTTGTTTCTTCAGGCTCAACGATAAAGGATCCATAAAGACCTTTATCAAGCTGTTTTACACCGTCCTGGTGAGTATGGTACATATATGTCCCTTTTACTGAGGCTGTGAACTCATAAGTGAATGTTTCACCAGGCTGAACAGCGTTTTGAGTTACGCCTGGTATACCATCCATCTCATTAGGAACTGGAAGACCATGCCAGTGTATTGATACAGGATCTGGCAATTCATTTTTTAATGTAATCTTTACTTGTTCACCCTCTTTAACACGTATTTGTGAACCAGGTACAGAACCATTAAAAGTCCAAGCATCTACTTTTACGTCAGTAGTTAATTGGTGATCTGCTTCTTTTGCAACCAATGAAATTTCATTGCCTGTCAGTACTTGTGTACTGGTCGTCACTACTCCTGTAGTGGTTGGTTTTTCCTCACTTTTTGTCCCTTCATCAGTATTGCTCTGGTTAGAACATGCTCCTAATATAAGGACTAAGAAAAAAAGAAAAGCTACATATTTAAGCTTCATCGAAGCCACCTCCAATATTTTTCATATTGTTGATGGTAACAAAAATACATGCAGAAATTATGAATTTTCCACAAAAATTTAAAAGAGGGTAAAATACATAAAATTTATTTGAATTCTTCAATCAAGAACAAATAAAAGGAGAGGGGAGCGAGATAAACGCTCCTTAGTTGATGGGTAATGGAAAGCCTATTCAATTTTCTAAAAGGAATGATTGTTAGTTTATTCTTAAAAGAATTTAAATTAGAATCAAACCAATATTAAAAACTACCTATTTTGCTTTCTTTTTATTATAAGTAGGATAATCAAAGAAACTATTAACACCGTCAATGGTAATGTGTAGAAATTATTCATCATGGCTTTAATATTACTTTGTTTTTTGACTGTTTCTTTTTCTGGGTTACTCAATTGTCCCTGATTACGTAATAATTCATCTTCTTGGTTGACAGCTAAATTATTTGAATTCTCCTCAATTACTTTAAACCCACTATCTAACAGGTTAGTCATGTCTTTGTATGCTGTATCAGAATCCTTAGATTTTAGAAGTACGGCAATTAATTCCGTCCCCTTTTTTTTAGCTGAACCTACTAAAGTGTACCTTGCTTCATGAGTGAACCCATTTTTAATCCCGGTCGCTCCTTCATACAAATCAAGTAAAAGATTATGATTAACAATTTTCGGATCGCCTTCCCATGGTATCCCTAATTTTGAGGCATCAATCTTTTCATGTTCCATTAAGTCGTTTCTCCAGAAATGACTATCCCAGGTATACTGTTTATGTTGTACAATTTCTTTAAAAACATTGTTCTTCATTGCATATCGAGTAATAATTGCCATATCATACGCTGTAGTATAGTGATTGTTATTAGGGAGTCCACTTGCATTTGTAAATTGGGTATTATTCGCTCCAATTGATCTTGCAAAAGACGTCATTTTCTTTGCAAATTCCATTTCACTATTCGAGATGTGTTCAGCAATTGCTACAGCACCATCGTTACCAGAATGTAACATGATTCCATATAGTAGATCCTTTAAAGAGATTCTATCACCAGCTATTAATGAGAGACTGGTACCTTCCGTATTCTGTGCGTGTTCAGAAATTGTTACCGTTTCATTTATATCTCGTTCCTGAATAGCTATAATAGCTGTTATTATTTTGGTTATGCTTGCAGGAAATTGTTGTTTATTCATATTTTTTTCTATTATGATTTCACCAGTTTTACTATCTATTACTATATAAGAATCCGCATTTATTTCCTGATATGAATGCTCTTGAGCATAGATTCTTTCACTAAATATAAACAAAAATACAAAAATCAGTGTAATAACGATCAATGGTTTATTAATAATGTAGGCTTTCAATTTGATTCCCCCAAGTTTCTTTTGCTTTAATTAATTATTAAGATGAATGTTAAGTGAAACTAGACTTTAAATTTTTTAGAATTCTAGTAGAATGTATTTTTTTGTCTAGTAAATCTGTATGTACATTCTAGGGAAAATATGAACTAAAACTATATTAACTTCCTTTACTTTTTTCTAAGATAGTTTTTATTTAAATTTGGAAGGATTCCTATAGAAACAATACAACTTGTATTAATTATATTAATTTTAAATATGTTTAAAAATCCATAGTTTCTGCAAAAGTAGATGATATGATTAAAATCTAGGACACCCCCTTAAAGCACCCTTTATTTTTTGGGGTGCTTTTTCATTACAAACAAACAGTGAAAAAAATATATCCTATTTTGTTTCATAGGATGAAGAGCAATAAGTAGTGGACACTGGAATATTGGGTTGATATTTATAGATTTTTAGATTTTTTATCAGTATCTAAGACTTTATAATCCACTTATATTAAAAATTTGATTGAAAAAGAGGAGGGTATACAAATGGTAAAAATTCGAAAGGCTGCAAGCAATGAAGTTGAAATAATTCGAAGGGAAAGAGTTAAGGCATATGAAGAACATGAAAATAGTATACCTAAAGGGCATTGGGAAGCTCTAAAGAAAGCAATTTCATCGGACACTGACGAACAACCAGGTGTAGAACTATTAGCCGCTGAACTAGATGGTAAAATAGTAGGAAGTGTTGCTATATTCCCTTCAAAATCAGATGTCTATGATGGGTTTACTGATATGTTAGATTATCCTGAAATAAGAATGCTCGCTGTTAATGAGGAATATAGAGGTCAAGGGATTGCTGAAGCCTTAATAAAAGAATGCATAGTTAGAGTGAAAACGAAAGGTTACCAACATGTTGGTTTACATACAGCAGATTTTATGATAACCGCCATGAGGCTATATAATCGACTTGGATTTGTGAGGATACCAAAATATGACTTTCAGCCCGCGGATGATGGAATAATTGTAAAAGCCTTTCAACTATCAATCAAAGATTAATAAAAGTAATTAGATAATATAACAAAGGGTACTTTGAAATCTGAAAGTCTTACTGGTTTGTGAAAATATATATTTTGTAATTGATTTTTATTGCATAGTGAGTAAGGAGAGGAGTTTCTTGAAAAATAAAAGACAAGGTTTCCGTACTGTTATTTTATGTGTTCTCTTATTTGCAGTTGTTTTTACAGTATATGCTAATTTCACTAAAGAAAAAGGCGATATTAAAAAAGGTTCGGATGCACCTGACTTTGTTTTACAAACACTTGATGGGAAGGAAGTAAGACTATCCGAATTAAAAGGCAAGGGAGTTTTTCTAAACTTCTGGGGAACCTGGTGTAAACCATGTGAAAAAGAAATGCCTTATATGGAGAACCAATATTCTAAATTCAAAGAGAAGAATGTTGAGATTCTTGCAGTAAATATAGGAGAGAGTGATCTTTCGGTTTCTACATTTGTCGAGAGGCATGGATTATCGTTTCCAATCCTTATGGACCGTAAAAGTGAAATAGTAGATTTATATAACATTGGTCCAATTCCAACCACTGTTTTAATAGATGCCGAAGGAAAAATAGTTGATTCTATGACAGGTACTTTGACTGAGCAAGATATTATTAATCACCTGACATCCATTTCCCCATCATAAAAGAGAGAGGGTATCCAAATATTGAACTATACCCCGAATAACGGTCACTATTAAAAAAAGGTGCCCCTTATTAAACTGTACCCTGTGTAGTAGACACATTAAAAAAGTCTGCTGCACAGGGTCTTTTTATGTACAATAGATTAAAAATAGTACGGGAGAGAAAGTATGAGTAAAAAATTATTATCGGAAAAAGAGATTGAATTACTAGCTAAAAATCCCTATGTGAAGTCAGTAAGTCCCAAAGGAATTACCTATTCAGATGAGTTTAAGGAGCTCTTTATAACACAATATGACCAGGGGAAGTTTCCGAGAGAGATATTTGAAGACTGTGGGTTCGATATAGAGGTAATTGGAATCGTACGGATTGAGTCTTCAGGCAAAAGGTGGCGAGAAGCTTATCGGAAGCACGGGGTTCTGGGCCTTCGTGATACAAGGTCAGGAAACTCAGGCAGACCAAGGGAAAGAGAACTTTCTATCGAAGAAAAGTATGCAAGATTAGAGGCCGAAAATAACCTGTTGAAAGCAGAGAATGAACTATTAAAAAAGATACGATTCGCCGAAAGGGGGCTAAAAAAGAGGGAGAAGTAAAGTTATCGGCTGACCAAAAATATACCCTTATTCATTCAGTCATCGAAAAGTACAATCTAAAAGGGATGGTTTCTCACCTCTGTAAAACAGCTGGTGTTTCACGTCAAGGTTACTATAACTATTTTTCAGCTAAACAAGTTGAGCGAAGGAATGATCAGGAGAAAAAGGATGAAGCCCTCAGGAACTTGGTTTTAAAAGCATACAATTTTAAGAACCGTAAAAAAGGGGCTCGCCAAATTAAGATGGTATTGGCAGGTCAGTTTGGTGTTGTCTTCAACCTCAAGAGAATCAGAAGAATTATGAAGAAATACGGAATTGAGAGCCCCTTTAGGAGAACGAATCCCTACAAACGCATCATGAAGGCTACCCAGGAGCACAAGGTCGTCCCGAATCTGCTTAACAGGGAATTCAAACAAGGAATACCCTATAAAGTCCTGCTTACGGATATCACCTACCTATATTTCGGTAAAGGCAAAAGGGCGTATTTATCAACCATTATTGACGCTTCCACCAATGAAGTGTTAGCTCATCAGCTCTCTGATCGAGTTACCCTTGATATCGCTACGGACACACTTAAGAAGTTAAAGAGAAACAGGAGAATAAAATTAGCTAAAGGAGCCTATATACACTCTGATCAGGGAGGTCACTATACCAGCCCTATATATCAAAAGCTGGTGAAAAAATTCAAGTTGGGACAATCCATGTCCAGAAGGGGGAACTGTTGGGACAACGCCCCACAGGAATCATTCTTTGGTCATTTTAAGGACTTGGCTGATATAAAATCATGTGAAACCTTAGAAGAACTTAAACAAGAAGTGAAAGCTGCCATCCACTACTATAATCACAACAGATATCAATGGAATATGAAAAAGATGACCCCTGTCGAATACAGAGATCATCTTCTTAAAGTAGCCTAGCTTTTTTAAAATGTCCTTTACAAGGGGTACAGATTATATTCGGGGTTTTTTATCTTTTAAGAAAAAATCCCGTTTATAATGAATTCATACGAAAACGGGGGATTTATCATGGCCAAGAATTTATATACAGAATATCAAATAAAAGAATTAGAGAAGAATCCAAATATCATTCATGCATCCGACAAATCCATTACATATAAAGCTGAATTCAAAATAAAAGCAGTACAAGAATATAAGCTAGGTAAAAGTCCTTCTCAAATCTTTCTTGAGAATGGGTTCAACCTAGATATTATAGGTAAAAAGCTACCTGGTCGCTGTCTTTTAAGGTGGAAGGAAACTTTTGATAAGTATGGGGAAGAAGGCTTCCTCACTGAACGCCGAGGGAAAGGAAGTACAGGGAGACCTTCTTCAAGGTCACTTTCTGTAGAGGAACAACTAAAGAAAGCAGAAGCTAGGATAAAATTTTTAGAAGCTGAAGTAGATTTCTTAAAAAAGCTCGAAGAACTAGAAAGGCAGGTGTTGAAGAAGAAACGCTTCTAGCACCAGCTGAAAAGTTCTATCTGATTGAAAAGACTATAAGAGAACACAAATTGAAGCACGCTGTCACTTATCTGTGTAAGCTAGCCGGGGTAAGCCGAAGTGGCTATTATGATTGGCTTAAGGCTACTCCTTCAAGGGAGATTCGTAATGAACAGGACGAACTGGATATTGAACTAATCAGGAGAATCTTTCTTTCTAAGAAAGAGAAGGTTGGTGCCCTTCAAATCAAAATGATTATGGAAAATGATTATTCGGCAGTAATGAACCATAAGAAAATCAGAAGACTTATGGCTAAGTATAGCCTAATAACTAAAATTAGAAGGGCCAATCCATATCGAAAGATGGTAAAAGCGACCCAGGAACACCGCACCTGTCCTAATCTTCTAGATCGTAACTTTAACCAAGAAGAACCAGGGAAAGTATTGCTTACAGATATTACATATATTTATTATGGAAAAGGACAGAAAGCTTATTTGTCATGTATAAAGGATGGATCAACCAAAGAAATCTTGGCACATTATTTATCAACATCCTTGGAAATGGATATTGTCTATAAGACACTTAAAAAGCTAGAAATGGCAGTAAATAAACACTTCCACCCTGAAGCAATCTTACATTCAGATCAGGGTTTCCATTATACTCATCCTGTGTTTCAAATGAAGGTGAAAAACCTCGGGCTAAAACAGTCAATGTCCCGCAAGGGTAACTGTTGGGACAACGCACCAATGGAAGCATTCTTTGGGCATTTTAAAGATCTCGCCGAGTATAAGTCCTGTGAGAATCTAGCAGAAGTAAGTGCAGAAGTTAATCGAGTTATTGAGGAATATAACAATCATCGTTATCAGTGGGGCTTAAAGAAGATGACTCCGGTACAATACCGGAGTCATCTATTAGCAGCTTAAGCACCTTTTTTAAACTGTCCGTGAAATGGGGCTCAGTTCATATTTAGTTGGATACCCTTTTCTCTTTATAGGATTTTTTTAATAACCATGTTACAAATTTTACTTCCATTACAGATGGCACACAGTGTAGGTAAACTTACTAATGGAAGAAAGGGTCAAAGAATCAGAATTTTAATTCCATAATAACCATAATAAATCCTTATATTTATTACATAAAAAGAGCTACTTAACTATTATAGTATTAGTAGGATAAAACCCTTATGGATAACTAATACTGTTAAGTACAGTTTATACTACAATTAAGGTTGCCACCATGGTAGCGTGTCCATTACCACACGGAACACTACAATATATCTTATATTCACCTGGTTCTTCAGGTGTAAATGTCGCCGTCCCATCTCCTTGAATATCAATATCAAATTCATCAATTGCTAGTCCATGATATCCTTCACTATTTGTAAGAGCAATGTTCACTTCTTCACCGGCTTTAACAGTAATTTCTGACTGATCAAATTCCCAGTTACTTGCTGTGATATTAATAGTTGAAGCATCCTGAGAACCCGTATCTTCTGATTGTTCACTTGTCTGATTTTCTGCAGTTTCTTCATTATTATTTGGCTCACTACTTTCATTTCCACTACATGCTGCAAGCAGTAAAACCAAACCTAAAAATAGTAGTGATAAGAACCCCTTTTTTTTCAAGCCAATTCCTCCCTTTTAACTTTTCAACGACAATCGTAATTAAAAAGTATCTATTTTTTATCGAAAAAGAGTGACAATTATGTGAACATTTACTTTATAAACAAATTTATTTTTTGTTTGACGTGTTTTTTGAAGGAGGAATGGGAATTCAATCTTTTTTATTGTTTATGTAATGGAAATTTATCAAATTTTTCTTATACAAAACATGAGGATAATTTAATTTAATGGGGGAACTTGGTGAAATATCAAAAGATAAACAATAAATTTATTCTAACTATATTTATCATTTGGTGTGCTTTAAACAGTGGTTAGCGAGATATCAATTTTCTTTATGCTTCCGGAGGGGCCGGTGCTGTGGACAGAGCATCGGCTGTAGGCATACCAGGTATATGAGGATAATCTTGCTCGGGTTAAGGTAACGTATTTTTAGGCATGCTTTCTTTTTCTTACCCAATAATACAAAGTGAATAATGAAAGTCCCAATACTAATGAGAAAATCTGCCACTCTGTACTTAAATCGAGAAGTCTATCAACACTGTACGCTTCAATAAACAAAGCGGGTACTTTTCCTAATGTGCTAGCAAGGCAGAAAGATATTAGTGCCATTTTGCTGTATGCAGCAGCCAAGGTCACTACCCCGGAGGGAACAAAAGGCATTATTCTTAGGATTACTACCAAAAGAAAGGCCTCAACACCTTTTGTGGCTTGTAGCTTTTTTAATAGCTTATTGTTGAGTTGAACATGGCTTGTTAGTTTGGACAGTCCTTTTCGATAAAGGATAAAACTAATTATTGCTCCTACAGCTTCGCCTATTATGGATAGGATGAGACCTGATCTAAAGTCAAATAGAGCAATATTTGCAGCAGTAAGAAATGCGCTCGGAAGCACACCCGAGACGGCAACAATGATATTTAGAGTCAAACTAATTAAGACTATAAGTATAGGATTTTTAGGTAAACACTCGAGTAAATGTTCTTCCATTTCTATTTTCATTAACCCCTTTGTAACCACGGCGAATTTCGTCAGCACAGCTCACAAACCTAGTATTGCGAATATTTTCATTAAATTGTTATATAAAAAAATAAGTCAATACTATATGGTTTAAGACAACAAACAATAAGCTTTCCATGTTTTAGCCCCTAAAAATCAAATTGAATTCCGTGCCTGAATTTTCTTTGCTCTTTACTTCAATAGTGCCACCATGTGCATGTACCAAATCTCTTACTATCGCAAGCCCGAGTCCTGTTCCTCCTAGAGAGCGGGTTCTGGACTTATCTACACGGTAGAAACGATTAAAAATATAAGGAATATCTTCTTCTGGGATCCCTTTTCCATTATCACTAATCGTGATTTGGACTTTATGTTTTTTTCTGGAAACAATCAAATCGGTTCGGGCTCCTTCAGGAGAATACTTAATAGAATTATCAAGTAAATTAAAAATGATTTGTTCCAATCTAAGGGGATCCGCGAATAAATTGGCATCCTCAGGACAGAAAATATGGAGCGTCATATTCTTTTCACCAAAAGCGGGGGATAGCTTTTGATCAATTTTCGCTAAAAACTCCCCAAGGTTAATTTTTTGTTTTTGAATAACAAATTGATTTTTGTCTATTTTTGCAAGTTCGAACAAATCCTTTATCAAATCGGATAGCCGTTTTGTCTCGTCAAGGATGATGTGAAGGTATTTTTGATTCTCTTCCTCTGAGAGTTTCCGTTTCAAAACTATATCTGCATAACCTTTAATATACGTTAACGGCGTTCGAAGTTCATGCGAGATGCTTGCAAGAAAATCATTTCGTTCACGTGTGAGATAATTAAGTTCCTTTGCGAGCAACTCAATTGATTTTCCAAGGTCACCAAGTTCATCATCTCCTGTTTTCGGAAGAGTGACTAGAAAGTTTCCTTTGCTGATTTTGGACGTAGCCTCTTTCATTTCAATTAGTGGTTTGGTAAGTGCTTTTGAAAGCAGAATGATAATAATAAAGGTTAATATGACCAATATCAATCCAGCTAAAAGGAAGTGGTCATTCAAACGTTTGATTAACGTTTGGACAGATTCTGTGTCCTGGAACATATAAACATACCCTATGACCTGTTCATCTGTTTTTATTGGAGTTACTGTTGAAATAAATGGTTTTTTCCTCCAATTCTCTTCGAGTATTCTCCCTTGGCGTGGAAGGCTCGTGGGTTGTTTCTTGAAATATTTGTAAAAATGTTGACTCTCAGCCGAAGATGCCAAAATCTTATTGGAGGCATCAGTTATGACCACGTCAGTATCTGCTTCAGATTCCATTAGGGCAACATGGTTAAGAGTTGGTGTATCAAAATGCATTTCAAGAATGGCCCTATGAGAGTTTCCTCTAGTTTGTAATGCATAAATTTCCTCCTTAACCCTGGAATCAACCAATGCAGAATGAAGGAAAAAAAACATAAAAGTTTCGAGTCCGAAAATAATAAAGAAAAAGACAATACCTAGCTTAACTGAAAGCTTTTTCAAGAAAAATCACCCATTTCGTCATATCACCTTATTTTACTGTAAGATTTTCAAGAAATTATGCAGAAATTGTTATCAATTGATTATTAATATATATTTCAGTGTTATAAAGAAAGTTTTTCAATTGCATTAGAGTCGTTAAAACAAATATTTCTTTCTCCACATTTTCTCCAAAATTATACATTATAATGGATGTGCACTCACATTAATGAAAAATTCCTATACATATTTTTTAGTGGAAATTTCGGAACAATAAAACTATAAATACCGTGTTTACAGTTAAAGTTATTCTAATTAGATTGGAAAAATATAGATGAATTTCCGAATAAAGAACAGATCATTCTTTAAGCAAGTCTTTTTTGGATTTTTTTTATGCCTCACATGTATTGCTAGATTCTAAATAATAAACATAGGGAGATGTAAAGATGAAAGTAGGGATTCTTTTAACAACTTTGATTGGCATCTTTTTAGTAGGTTGTACAAAAGAAAATACATTAATCTCCTCCTTTAAACCAGCAAAGGAAATAAAAATTAGCCATATACATGGTATAGGTTATGTGGGAAATGAGAGTGAGTTGTATATAGCAACACATGAAGGTTTAGTTAAATATGTTGACGATAATTGGTTTGAAGACAGATATAATAAACACGATTACATTGCATTTGAAGCAATGAGTAACGGATTTTATTCAAGTGGTTACCAATCTTCTAACTCAAACATCAAAACTCCACTGGGTATTGTAAGGAGTGTCGATGAAGGAAAATCTATAGAATTTTGGCAATTTTATGGTGAAACAGATTTTAGCCACCTCACTGCCGGCTACAATCAGCAAAGTCTATATGTCATTAATGAAATACCCAATCAAAAATTAAATAAAGGTCTTTACTACTCAGTTGATATGGGGGTTACATGGACACAAAGCCTACTCTATGGTCTTAACACCAAAGCAGTTTCAAGGATTGCTGCGCATCCTTCAGAACCTAATATTATTGCAGTTTCTACAAAAGAGGGTTTGTTCTATTCAAGTGATTTCGGTGATAATTTCAAGCTCCTTAGCGAACCAAATATGATTACAACTGTCTATGTAGAGGAAAACTCCCTTATTTATTCATCAATTGAAGGAGAGGATATTTTCTTGAATGAAATGAGTATGGATTCAAGTCAAGTAAGTAGGATTTCTTTGCCGGAACTTCTAAAAGAAAATCCAATAACAAATATATCTACAAACCCCAATAATAGAGAGGAAATTACTATTACAACATTAAGGGATGACATTTTCCTTTCATTAAACAGAGGAAAGGAATGGACCAAAATTTCATCATATGGAAAACTAGATTAAAACTTCATTTTAATTAAACTTTTATTTATACGTTTATTTGTCTTTAGCTGTCTATAAAATTCTCGACTCTATGTGGAGGTAAGGTAGGAAAACAATCAGGTGAAAATAGAAATAAAATTGTTTATTTCATTTTATAGGAGTGATTTCATGAAAAAAACTAAAGCAAAAATTAATGATCAGATTGAGTTTGTTAGAGAAGGTTACCTTTTAATAGGGTTAGTTGAAAGTGTGAGAGATAATAGTGTGATTGTTGAAATATCATATGACGATGCTAGTAAATTAAATTATGTAAATAATAAAACAGTGGTTAGTCATTCAAATTATATTGTTATTGAATAATTGGCTTTCTAAGAAGTAAGAAGGAGGATTTAGGTTTATTTATGTTATTTCAACCCCTATAACATCCTCATGCGCAGTATACAGCTCCAGACGATGATCGTATCCTCATGGTTAGTTCAGATTCATAATTTAGTACGATAATTTATAGGCTTACCAGAAAAACGCAAAACATAACTCCTTTGAATAAGAAAACCACCTAATACTGTGTATTTTCATTTGAGAAATAAATTGTGATCTCTTGTACATTACAAATAGGAAAGTAAATATCTTTAAGAAAACGGTAAGAAGAAAGAGTTCGTACTCGATTCCTTTAATATTTAAACATTTTGATTTAGATAGATATGTTCGGAGATACAACAGGGACATTTAAACAGGGAAAAAAGCAGGAGCAAAAGGCTTTTTGCCTGGGGAGAGTTACCACTAGCCAATGCGGTATTTCTTGATTTATTTAGCCAAACTAATAAGTTTCGTATCCATTGATAGTAGATACAACGGCCGTTTAATAAAGAAAATCACTGCTGTCACAAGTCCGCTTCGTACTGAAATGGAATTGACAGCAGTCTGGTTTGGTGTTGGAACTTAACCGATATTTTTAATAGTTGTTAGCACATGAAGACATATTTTCCTTTGTTGATTGTGGATGGCAGTGTGCCTCGGGCTCTGGAGCATCTCCAAGCCTAACCCATTTTCCGCTTTTAAATTTGACCATCAAGACGATTGCACGAAAGGCAATATCGAGACCTATTGCAATCCATACTCCTGCAAGTCCCCATTCAAATCTAATACCGAGTAAATAGACTAGAACAGTACGAACGGCCCATATTCCGACAGCCGTTAGGTACATAGGGTATTTAGTGTTATTCGCACCCTGGAATGCTCCCGTCAAAACTAACAGGATAGCCAAGAAGGGCTGGAAAATACCTGAAATCTTTAGAGCAGTACCGATATCATTGATAACGGCCTGTTCTTTTGTAAAGAAGGATGCCGCCCAGTCGCCGAGGAAGAATAGCAAAACCCCAAGAACAACCATTGAGCTAAAGGCTAGATAAGTCGAAAGCTTAGTGTAATTTTTGGCCTCTTCATAATTTCCTGCTCCTATTTGCTGACCGACAAGGATAGTCGTTGCAGTAGAAAAACCATAGCCAATCATATAAGAAAATACCTCAACATTTCCTGCAATTTGATGAGCAGCAAAAGCATTGGTACCCAGAGCAACTACAAACCCAAAATATACAATTTGACCTGCTCTCATTAATAACCGTTCACCCGCTGCTGGAGTTCCGAGGGTCATAAGTTCCTTCAAGTGAACTTTATCTGGCTTCCAGTAATCCCTACGAAAAACAAGTACATTTGAACGGTTTATATAGAAAAATAGAAGAACACTTCCCACAAATCTTGAAAAGACAGTTGATAAAGCTGCACCAATTATCCCCATTTCCGGGATAAACAAAAAGCCAAATATTAGCACATAGTCGAGAAAAGCATGCAGGACATTTATAATAATGCTGACGTACATAGGAGAACGTGTATCCCCTGCTCCTCTTAATATAGCGCTCATGACAAACATCAATGACATAAGGATTGATGAAATACCGACAATTTTAAAGTATAAGGAACCAACCTCCAGTACATTCTCTTCAATTCCCATCAGTTTTAGCAACGGTTCCGAAAAAAATAGTGTAAGGACGCCAGTAAGTAAACCGCACAGAATGGCTAATAAAATCGATTGCTGTGAAATGTGGCGGGCTTTTTCTGGAAGATTTGCTCCAAGGAAATTGGCAATTCGAACATTTGCAGCTACCCCAATGGCCATGAATAGGGCAAAATATATTGCAAGAATGGCATTGGTTACCCCAACAGCAGATACCGCAGCCAAGTCAATTTTTGAAACAAAAAACGTATCAACAAAGCCAAGGGCAGTTTGAAAGAAATTTTCGATTACAGCTGGTATGGCGAGGATTATAATTAGTTTCAGCCGGGATTTATCAGTGTCTGCTTCCATAACTTTTTTGGAATTCATATGTCCCTTCAAGATCTATCCTCCTTTTTGTCAGGAAAATAAGTATTATTAACATTAAGAAAAGCAAACAGGTGCCAGGTGTGCTTTTCTAGATTAGTTCATGAGGAACAGGGATCACAAAAGGAACCGTATACAAGTTACCCTTAAATTTAAATTGCCCCCACATCTTATAAATACCAGGTGCTGGAAATGAAGTCGTGTATGAGACAGTTTGCTCTATACTGGTTTCATCAGTAGGGTGAACATGCAAGAAAATTTCTAAATCTTCGCTAACAATCACCACGTGACCTGCAGAACCAAGATATGTTTCAAGTTCAATTGGTTCCATACTATTAGCATCTTTTACTGTAAAAGCCATCTGTAAATGTTGGTGTGCTGTCAAAGCCTTAAATTTAAGCTCGAAGTGCAAGTCATTAACTGTTTTATTAAATTCTTTGTCTGGTATAATCATCTCTTTGGTTTCTTTACCTGTGGTCTGTATATCAAAAGTTGCTAACTGCTGGGAGCCATTTTCCGGCATGAAGTCTGCAAATAATCTATAACTGCCTGCTTTAGGGAATTGAGTTTTCACCACAAATTGCCCCTCACCCCTGTACTCAGGATGAAGGTGCTGAAAGGATGACAGGTCTTTACTTATTGCTAATAAATGCATTTGTTTCTCATGAATAACAGCAAAGGAAGTAGCAGAATATCCATGTTTGTCTTTAATGGTTATGGAGATTTCTACATCTTTGTTAGGTATGGTTTTTTCAGGATAGACCTTCCATTCTACATTTAATTCGCTATCAATACTGTAATCATTGTGTTTAAGATCAATTTTGTTATGATCATGTCCGTGTTCTACATTCATATTTATCACCTCTTTTATAGCATGACCGTTAACTTCTATTGTAACTCCACTTAATTCAATTTCTCTTGACCTTTAACTTGTATTTCTGGACAAGATGTATAAGAAAGAATGGGGGTACATAAAGGTGGCCTCTGAACAATGCCCCTTTTTTAACAGATGAGTATTTCCCATTTATAAATCAATAATAATAATAGGGAAAGGAGTGTTAAGGATGTCAAAGATGTCGATTGAATTATATACAAGACCAACTTGACTAGATTGTAAGGTAGCGAAGGAGTTTCTTTCGCAACACCATATTGCTTACACTGAATATGATCTTACAATACTCCCTGAAAAAGAAGCAGAAATGATTGATCGTACAGGTGTGCGAATTGTTCCTGCTTTTATTTTAAAAAAGAAGGGATTTTCCGGTTTGTTTAACAAAACACAAATATTTATTGGGTTTGAAATAAATCAACAGCAAATTGAACAACTGCTCCTTACGTAATTTTTTTTCTAAAAGGCTGAGTTTAACTATTACGTCTGGTAAGTAGTTGGTTATTTACAACCTATAAAAATGGAGATAAACGTTCCCGATATTTAATTGAGATTTTAGAAGAATTTTGTATTTTTTTCTCACTATTGATAGGTAACTGGGAATTGGAAGAAGAAAATTCAGAAAACGACCCTTACAAAGAAGAACTCCCTTTTCGAAGGGAGCTCTTCTTTGATTTTATCTTAGGCCTGCTGCCCGCTCAACTTGGGCTTGATGAGAGGCGTCGGGTTTCCCATCTACGTGACGTGTAGAGTTACTAAAATACACATCGAAATGCCCGGTTATACCGTTATTAGCGATATATTCACGATCATGAGGCATAAAGCTCATGCTAGCAGCAATTTTTCTACCTTCTATTTCGAGAATAACAGCTCTAGGTGTCCATGAATAACCTCCCCATATAGACTTAGCAATGTTAGTGTCATTAATGGTAGGCGTTTCACTGTCAGCATGGTTTGCACCAATAGTGCGGGTAATATTGAAAAACTTCCCTGTTGCCAAATCTGTAACCTTTACTGTTTTTCCGATAGTGAAAACATACTGGGCCTCGGTCCACCAATCCAAAAATTCACCGTGCTTTTCGCTTACAACTGGTTTTACGGCAATATTATGAACTGGAATTTTAAGCCTCTGTCCTAATGTAAGCATACTGGTGATCGTTAAATTATTTACTCGTAAAAGTTCACTCTGTGGAATTCCGTAACGGACACTTAAGTCCCAAATATTATCCCCTGATACTACAGTGTGTGTTAAATAGGTCAATGTATTTTCGCTAGTTTGAGCTGGTGCATTAATGCCGTTTGGTATGGTTAAAGCTTGTCCTACCTGTAAGATATCTGAGTTCAAGTTATTGGTTGAACGAATATTATCAACTGATACTCCAAACCGTTGGGCGATAACAGAAAGTGTATCTCCTGATCTCACAGAATAAGTAAACGTATATCGTTCTTCGGTATTAGTAATCGGAGTTGGCGTTTTAGTTTCATTAGGTTCAAGACTTGGTGTTGGTTGTGTCTCGTTTGTTCTTGTTGGTATGTTAAGTATTTGCCCAATTCGCAATAAATCGGTTCCTAGATTATTTGTACTTCTAATAAGTGCGACGGTAGTTCCAAATCGTTGCGCGATATTCCATAAATTGTCCCCTGCGACTACTGTATATGTTGATGGGGCAGTTGGTGTAGCTTGTTCATTCGCACCTGCTGGAATTTCAGTTGTTGTATTCCTACTAGGTATGACTAAGACCTGCCCAATTTTTAATAAATCCGTTGTTAAGTAGTTAGCACTTCGCAATGCCTCTACTGTCGTTCCAAAACGCTTTGCAATCACGGATAAACTGTCTCCTCCAACAACCGTATAATTCCTGGTAACCTGTTCCGGGATAGGTGCTGTTGGTGCAGGTGTGTTTGGGGGTAGTGTCAAGGTTTGTCCAATTGTCAACAAGTCAGTAGTTAAATTATTTGTAGCACGTATAGCTTCTAATGTTGTACCAAAGCGTTGAACAATGGAATATAAAGTGTCACCGGCGACCACAGTATACGTATTTGTTTGTGTGGGTTGTGTAGGGGGCGAAGTTGTTGGTTGAAGTATAGTTTGTCCCTCAATCAACACTGGGATAATCAATACTTGCCCAAGCTGGATACTATCACTAGTTAAACGATTGGCTTCCTTAATAGCATTAACCGTAGTTCTGTAGTCTCTTGCAAGTACTGTTAAATAGTCACCTTTTTCTACTTTATGGAATGCTTTTGGAATAATCAGTCTCTGATTAAGTTGTAAGATATCAGAAGTTAAACTGTTTGCTCGTTTAATATTATTAACCGTTGTATTAAAATTCCTCGATACACTCCAAAGGGTGTCACCAGAATTAACCTGATAATATATCGAGCCATCTTGTGATACTTGATTAGTGGATGCTGTAGAAGTGGCTGCTTGTACAGAAGATTCATCCCCACCCATTAAAGGAAGAGATGTAACTGCAATTCCACCAATGATAACTTTTACCATCGTAACCTTGATATTAGGGTAGCGTTCTCCAATAATCTGTTTTGCTAGCGCAACTACATCTTTTCTTTCTCTAGGTAACGTGCCTAATTCATTAGCAAACTCCGATAAGTGATCGGCTAAGTAAATAACAATTTCGTACTCGTCACTTTTTATCAACCTAATCTCATACCTCTTAAAATTGTCCATACTGTCTCCAGCTCCTTAAAATAGTGATTTAAAATAGTTTCTTAAAAAATTACATAACTCATTCTTCTTTAAGTGAATTTCTCAGCACAAATAATAATTTAGCCAACAGTACGAATATAAGATTGATTGAGAGATAGCAGTTAATTAATATGAACGTACCAATATCTAAAGGTATCTTCGGTTAATTCCTATGAGAGAAGCATAATTATTTTAAGGAAGGAGCTTATATAGTTACTTAATCAAAATATTCGCCTAAAGCTATTTGTTGTATTTGTGGAGATAGGGGAGAAGTATTTAAAAGGCATAAGATCCCACCTGCAAATCTGTCCTTTGAAACAGTCTGAAGGTGAGGTTCTAAAAGGAAAAAATTAAAATGTTAATGTCGAAAGTTCGATTGTTACTTGTAAAGAAGGGTGACAAATGCCAATGAAGATGGCGATAATAACATTCTGTTGTTACAATTCTTTCACAGTTGTAAAATTTAAACCAAAATTATACTAAATATCAAACTTTTAGGTGGAAATAAATATGTGGAGAATATTTCCTAAGGATATATTAATACTTTACTAGCCTGGGTTTGGATGGACTAGATTGCCCACTTCCATTTTTTGTACAAACAATAGGAATGTTACATCTGATAGCCTAATAGTAGACAGAGAAACGACTACTAGGAGGTTATTGACTTGAATAAATTTAAAAAACTGATAGTAGCAGCTGGACTTATGTTATCCATTTCATCATTTACATTAACAAATCAAACTGAGGCTGCAACAACATATACAGTTAAATCTGGTCAAACATATTGGAAAATATCTACAGGTTTCGGCATTCCTTTAAATAGTTTAATGAGTGCAAATAATAGTAAGCCACTTATTGCAGGACAAAATATAACACTACCAAACTCTCCAATTTCAGCAGCAGATAAAGATTTAATGGCACGTTTAGTTCGTGCAGAGGCTGTAGGTGAACCGTACGCTGGAAAAGTGGCAGTAGCGGTTGTCATTCTTAACCGTGTAAAAAGTGACCAGTTCCCTAATTCGGTCCGTGGAGTTATTTATCAAATATCAAATGGATATTATGCGTTTACTCCTGTAGCAAACGGTGAAATTAATAAGCCAGCTGATGCTGAATCCAAAAGAGCTGTTAATGAAGCAATTGCCTTAATGGGTAAAGGTGGGGGCTCATTGTTTTTCTATAATCCTGATACTTCTACAAATTCATGGATTTTATCTCGACCTGTGACAACTAGAATTGGAAATCATGTTTTTGCAAGATAATAATAATGTATGTATAAAAGGGGACAATCTTAAAAGATTGTTCCCTTTTTAAAAATTCATTTCATTATATTCACGAGTTTTTAATACATAAAATTCACCTTTACTTTAAATACGAAATACTATCAAATAGGTTGGCCCTCTTTTGGCTAACCGTATTCTAACTTAATCCTTAATACTTTTTTGACCTTTGATATAACTTTAACTTAATTGGGGACTATGTGTTGGAAATATAAAGTAAGAGGCACTCCCTAGATAAGAGGGAGTAAAGGATAAGTGGTCTTAACTTATCAAGATTTATTAATCCATTAGCAGATATTTGTGACGGTTTATTATGGTTTGCTGTGCTTCTTTAGAAGACATAGGTGGTTCTTGGTTAAACCCTCTAGTGATAAAACTCGAATATACCTCTTGAAGCTTTCCCTGTTGTAAAGACATTTCTTTATGGATTGCTTTTACATTAGGATTCTTCATCATAAGCGCAGACATGAAATTCATATTGGCCATATTTTGAGCAGTAGCTCTTCCTTCAATAGCTATAGGTTTATCTTGTTCAGAAGTAGATCCTGCAAGAGAGGATGGAACTATTTCAAATTGAATTGGTTGAAGTTTTACTTCTTTTGTTCGATTTGGATCTAAGAGTTCGAGCATTACTCTGACATGATCCAACATAACCATATATTGCTTCTGAATGATTTGTTTTAAATTAGGATTCTTTGTTTGGTAATAGTAAATTCTTAGTTTATATAAAACACCTTCATGAGTTGTCAGATGTTCGTTTATTAATTGAACATCGATCGCAGGTATGATCAATTTTAAGCCCCTCCATTTATTTAATGTATAGGTATTCATCTATAGCCTATGAAGGACTTTTATTATTGTTCATATACCTATATAGTATCCCAATTGAGTATATTAAGGAGTCTTATGCCTTTATTGAAGTTATTGAGCTAAGAAAAAAACGAGAAAACTTATGTAGGAATACATCCTTTTGCTGTGGAGTATGTTGTAACGGTCGTTAGAATTGTGAAGCTGTCTTGCAAATAGTTAAGTAACCTGTAACTACTATATATGGCAATTTTCAAAAAACGGAGAAAATCTA
Organism: Robertmurraya beringensis; assembly: GCF_042433785.1. Classification (NCBI taxonomy): domain Bacteria; kingdom Bacillati; phylum Bacillota; class Bacilli; order Caryophanales; family Bacillaceae; genus Robertmurraya; species Robertmurraya beringensis. The sequence continues at coordinate 40,921 of NZ_JBHLUU010000121.1, forward strand.
TATAAAAAATCAAAAATTTAAATACCCTTTATATAAAATTTAATAACAAACGAGCAATGAGGCATGTGTCAAGCCTAAATGCTCGTTTGTTTTTTTGTGTTAAAGACTATTGTCGAATTTGTGACAAATTCAATTCTTCACAAATTCTCAATACTTGAATGATAGTATAACAAACTGAAGTTCATTGTAAGATCTATACATTAAAACTCTTATAATCCATGAATTACGATTATTGATTATGAAAGGAGTATTTACATGAAATTTAAATGCGGAGTGTTAACGTTTATAACTATTGCCACAGTGCTAACAGGATGTCAACAACTAACGGTATTAGATCCGAAAGGTCCTCAAGCTGAGAGACTTGCGAGTGACATCCTTTTGACAATGGGGATCATGGCATTTATTGTCATTGTTGTTTTGGCACTATTAATCTACATGTTAGTTAAATTCCGTGCTTCTAAACAAAGTCCATCTGATGAACCGCCCTATATTGAGGGGAATGCATGGGTTGAAGCGGTCTGTGTAGGGGTACCGGTTCTAATAGTTGCCTATCTTTCGTTTGTATCTGTTCAAAGTAACTATATTGTTGAAGCAACACTAAAAGGATACGAAGATCAAGAGCCTTTAGTCATTTATGCTTCGTCTTCTAATTGGAAATGGCATTTTAGTTACCCTGAAGAAGATATTGAGACGGTTAATTACTTATATATTCCAACTGATAGACCTATTGAGTTCAAACTTTATTCCTACGGACCAATTACTAGTTTTTGGATCCCACAGCTTGCTGGCCAAAAATATGCAATGAGCAACATGGTTAATACATTACACTTAGCCGCTGATGAACCTGGTGAATTTATGGGGCGAAACGTAAACTTTAGTGGGGAAGGATTTGCGGAAAATACCTTCAATGTAACTGCGATGTCTCAGGTTGAATTTGAGGAATGGGTAGAAGAAGTTAAGGAAACAGCTGACCCACTGACTGAGAAAAAGTTTAATGACTTATTAGAACCTGGTCATCTTGGGCAAATGACCTTTACGGGAACTCACTTAGAATTTAACCCACCTCCAGAAGAAAATGGATCCTCTGAAACAGCGACTTCCAATGATGAATCAAAGAATTAATCATCAGTTTTTGAGTAATTTCGAGTTGAATATACTAGTTTTTAATTTTAAGCATGAGGAAATAAAATATTTTTCAGAAGGTGCAACAATGGATGGAATTCTTTGAACGGTTTATTGTACCCAATCCAACACCTACGATTTATGCTTCAATGGCAGCTATCGGTCTTACGGTGATTGCAATCATTGCTGGTTTAACCTATTTTAAAAAATGGGGCTATTTATGGCGTGAATGGTTAACTACTGTTGATCATAAACGAATCGGTATTATGTATTTGATTTTAGCTTTATTAATGCTTTTCAGAGGTGGAGTAGACGCACTTATGATGCGTGCTCAACTTTCTGCTCCCGAAAACAAATTGCTCAATGCACAGGAGTATAACGAGATTTTTTCAACACATGGAATAGTAATGATTTTCTTTATGGCGATGCCATTTATTTTTGCCTTAATGAACTTTGTAATGCCGTTACAAATCGGAGCTCGTGACGTAGCATTTCCACGACTAAATGCGCTAAGTTTTTGGTTATTTTTTATGGGGGCGATGTTATTTAACATCTCTTTTGTTATTGGTGGTTCACCGGATGCAGGTTGGACTTCTTATTTCCCGCTTGCAGGGAATGAATTTAGTAAATCCGTTGGAACAAACTACTACATGATATCTATCCAGATATCTGGTATTGGTTCCTTAATAACTGGTATTAACATGATTACGACTATTCTTAAAATGAGAACGCCTGGCATGACCTTAATGAAAATGCCAATGTTCACTTGGTCTTCATTAATTGCCAATGTCATTTTTGTTTTCGCGTTCCCTGTGTTAACAGTAGCTCTTGCGATGGGAACAATGGACCGATTATTTGGAACAAACTTCTTTACATTGGATAATGGGGGGATGGGGATGCTTTGGGCGAACCTGTTTTGGGTTTGGGGACATCCTGAAGTATATATTTTAATACTCCCTGCATTTGGTATTTATAGTGAAGTTATCTCAACTTTTGCACAGCGTAATTTATATGGTTATAAATCAATGGTTGCTTCAATGGCCATTATTTCAATCATGTCATTTTTAGTATGGGCACACCATTTTTTTACAATGGGACAAGGTGCATTAACGAACAGTATCTTCTCGATCACAACCATGGTGATTGCCGTCCCGACAGGGGTTAAAATATTTAACTGGCTGTTAACTCTTTGGAAAGGGAAAATAGAAATTACTACCCCAATGCTTTATGCTCTATTATTCATTCCGCTCTTTACGTTGGGAGGAGTTACCGGAGTTATGCTTGCGATGTCAGCTGCTGACTACCAATATAACAATACAATGTTCCTAGTCGCCCATTTTCACAACGTGATAATTCCTGGAGTAGTTTTTGCTATGCTTGCCGGTCTAACGTACTACTGGCCAAAAATGTTTGGTTTCATGCTGAATGAAAGAATTGGGAAATGGACAGCTTGGATACTCTCTATCGGCTTCGTATTAGCCTTTATGCCTATGTATGTTACTGGTGTAGATGGGGGCAGGTACGTCGGATGTACACGTACTCAGCAGAAAGTGGTTTTGGTCCATTAAATATGGTTTCGTTTATTGGAGCAATTATTATGGGTATAGGTTTTGTTTTAATCGTATACAACGTATACTACAGCACTCGATATGCATCTAGGGATATCAGTTCAGATCCATGGAATGCACGGACTCTAGAATGGGCTACTCATAGTCCAGTCCCTGAATATAATTTTGCGGTTGTCCCTCAAGTACAATCAAGTGAAGGATTTTGGAATGCGAAGAAAAAAGGTCATGAATTATTTAAAGGTTATGCCCAATAAAAGTGGCGTTCCATTTATCATGAGTTGTATCTTCTTGGTTTGGGGATTTTCTTTAGTATTTAGTTTATGGATTCCTGCTATTCTTTCAACGATTGGAATTCTAGCCTGTATTGCTCATCGCTCATTTGAACAGGATCATGGTTATTACATCTCTGTTGAAGAAATTAATGGGACAGAAACAAAAATAAGAGGTGCTAATTAATGAAAATTGAACAATCACTACCACTTGAATATAGCACGGAACAAAACAAAATAAATATACTAGGTTTCTAGATTTTCCTTGGGTCGGAAATAATGCTTTTCGCCACTCTATTTGCTACCTATTTTACCTTAGTAAACCGCACAGGCAACGGCCCTACTGGAGCTGAGATTTTCCAAGTTGGTCCAGTACTCATAGAAACACTATTACTGTTAACTAGTAGTTTCACCGTTGGTCTTGGGATTCACGCAATGAGAATGGGGAAGCAAAATGCAATGATTATGTTTTTTACTATCACCCTTCTTCTTGGTTTAGGATTTTTAGGAGTTGAAATTTTTGAGTTCATTACGTATATACACGAAGGAGCTGGAATACAAACTAGTGCATTTACATCTATTCTATTAACAACCTTAGGAACACATGGTGCACACGTAACACTGGGTCTATTCTGGGGTTGGTTTATTATCTTGCAAGTGAAGAAACGTGGGTTGACTCCTCAAACAACGAATAAAGCGTTTATCTTTTCAATTTACTGGCACTTCCTAGATGTAGTATGGATCTTCATCTTCAGCTTCATCTATTTGAAAGGAATGATGTAATATGACCGAATTATTCCCTCGGAAACAAGTAATAGGGTTTGTGTTTTCGTTAATTCTTACCGCGGTAGCACTTGGGGTTTATTTCTTTGACATGCCGTTTGCAGTAGGTATGACGGTACTCCTTTTAACAGCATTCGCACAGGCAGGTCTTCAACTTATTGTTTTTATGCATGCTGGTGAAACAGAGGATAAGGGTTCGATTTATATAAATATATACTACGGATTAATTATTGCCTTAGTTACCATCTTTGGTACATTACTAGCTATGGTTTGGAATATGTAACCTTACTAATAAACTGGTATGTACAAAAATAATTGATGAAAATATAGCAATTGCAATTATATTGGAGGTAAATTTGTTTTGAAGGGTTTAAAAAAAATTTCAATATTACTTATTATTTTCTTTATCGTTTTAACAACAGTATTAATAAGTTTCGCAAGTAAATCAGATGCAGCTGAAGATGAGTTGGATTTAAAGTTAGAAGCCGCTATTCTGATAGATGCCGATTCAGGTATTGTATTATTTGAAAAAAATGCAGATGTTGTACTGGGAATAGCTTCAATGTCGAAAATGATGACTGAATACATGGTTCTTGAGGCAATTGACCAAAAAAAGATTTCTTGGGACCAACCAGTTGAGATTAATGAATACGTTCATAAGCTCTCAGCAGCTCCGGGACTATCCAATGTGGGTCTCACACAAGGTGAAGCTTATACTGTAAAAGAGCTCTATGAGGCAATGGCGATTTTTTCCGGTAATGCAGCAACAGTTGCGCTCGCTGAACTTATTGGTGGTACAGAAAAGAATTTTGTTGAAATGATGAATAAGAAAGCCGAAGAACTTGGTCTGAAAGACTATAAATTTGTAAACTCATCAGGGTTAAATAATAGTTCTTTGCTGGGTAATCATCCTGCAGGAGGGCCTGATGAAGAAAATGTTATGTCTGCAAGGGCGACAGCAAAGTTAGCGTATCGTTTGTTAAAAGATTACCCTAAGGTATTAGATACTGCGAGTCAACCAAGATTAGAATTTAGAGATGGTAGAACCTATGATAACTTCAATTTCATGCTTCCAGGACTAGTATATGGGTATGAAGGAGTTGATGGATTAAAAACTGGTTCTACTGATTTTGCTGGATATGGCTTTACAGCAACTGCAAAAAGAGGCAATCAACGGTTTATTTCAGTGGTGATGAAGGCCGATACGAGAGATATGCGGTTTACAGAAACAACAAAAATTCTAGATTATGCTTTTAATAACTTTAAAAACGAAATAGTAGTTGAAAAAAACTATCAACTAAAAAGTAAAGATTCAGTGCCAGTGACAAAAGGAAAAGAAGACCAGGTTGAAATCCAAACAGTTGACGAAATCATTCTCCCAATTAAAAAGGGTGAGGAAGATCAATATGTACCAAAGCTTGTCCTTGATAAAGGAAAATTAGATGAAAAGGGAAATCTAACTGCCCCCATTAAAGAGGGTGATAGGGTTGGATATTTAACCATCCAAACTAAAAGTAATGAGCCTATTAGTTATTTAACTAGTGAAGATGAAAATCTCGTGAAAGTGGATGTTGTTGCAGCAGAAGATGTTGAAAAAGCCAATTGGTTTGTGTTAGTGTTGAGTGGAATAAGAGGATTTTTTGGTGCCTTTCTCAACAATGTATCAACATCAGTAAAAGGGTTATTTTAACGTAATAAATGTTTGGCTTCCTGGATCTTACAAGGAAGCCATTTTTATGTTGGTTTTGGAGTTTTTGAGAAGAATTACGACAGGAAATAATAATGAGTAAACATTCATATACTTATTAGTAATTGAGTCATAATATGAAACGATGGGATGTGTGATAGTAATCTTAAAATCCCGTAAACCCGCCAAAAAGTGGTGTTAAAAATGTAATAATTTTTGTCATCATGTTAAAGTATAATAATACTCCCATAAGGACCATTAAAATGCCACCTAAAGCCATAATAACAGCACTATGAGTCTTTAAAAATGTCATTTTATCAATAAACAGAGACATTAGTAGAAAGGGGATAGAAAAACCTAATACATAAAGGAGCATATAGAAAAGTCCTCTACCAGGATCTGATACTCCTAATGCGATTACCCCAGCAAGAATTGGGCCTGTACATGGTGTCCATCCAGCTGCAAAACCAATCCCAATAATAATTGAACCTATATAGCCTGAGGGTCTTTTTTGAAATTTTATTTTTTTATCGGATTGAAGAAAATCAAATTTAAGCAGGCCAGAAAGTACTAAACCAAAGAATACCATTAAAATGGCACCTAATTGTCTAAGTAAATCTTGATAATCTAAAAAAAACGAACCGATGAAAGAGGTGGACAAACCTAAAGCTATAAAAATAATTGAAAATCCTGCTAAAAAAAGAACTGTATGGATGAAAGCTTCTCTATTTAATATCCCTTTTTTGTTCTTTAAATCGTTTACCGACACCCCAGTTATATAAGATAGAAATGCGGGATATAACGGAAGGGAACATGGTGATAAAAATGAAAGAAGACCTGCTCCAAACGCTAAAAATAAATTGACTTGTTCCATAATTCATCACCTAACTCAAGGTTTAATAAGTTCCATATAGTTTGCTATATCCCGTTCAGTCATACTGCCAGTTATGACCTTCACTATTGTCCCGTTCTTATCAATTAAAAATGTTGTTGGAATAGGAGTTATATCATAAGTTTCTGTAACAGCTGAATCTTTATCTTTAAGTATAGGAAATGTAAGACCATATTTATTGGCAAATGCTTCAATAGCAACTTCACTTTCTCCTATATTAATAGCTAATGTCTCTACTCCTAGATCTTTATAATGTTTATACTGTCTTTCCATATAGGGCATTTCCTTTTCACACGGTTTGCACCAAGTTCCCCAGAAATTTAGGAAGACTCCTTTTCCATTTAGATCAGAAAGTTGAACTTTGTTTCCTTGCATATCCTCAAGTAAAAAATCAGGTGCTTTTTCTCCTGCTTGAACTCGCATTTTTTCAGTAAAGAAATTTTGGTAAAGTGTATAGGATATTGCTAATAACATTATTAGTAACAAGCTTATTCTAAAAATTGTCCGCTTTTTTTTGTTTCCCATGCTATTCTCCCTTTTATTATATAAATAATTAATTAAATATTCTTATAAAATTTATTAATAAACATTGTAATTAATAATAGGTGACTGCCTGCCTCCCTAATTGCTCCCAAGCCGCAATAAAATTATCCGTAGAAACCCTTTTATTTTTTCCTCCATTTAAAGGATCATTAAAATAAACATACTTATCATCGTAACCTGTTATTAGAACTGAATGTAATCTATACGTTATGTTCACATCACCTCTAGGTGTTTGCCAGGTTTCGAAAGCGCTATCTGGTAAACTATTATATGTTGCATTAGTAATAACCCAAACTGGGCTACCAAGGGAAAGATATGTTTTTAATTCATTAAATTCACTCCCTGTTAGGTCAACTACTTTCCCTGGCATATACTCCTCTGCAAGCTTTTTTATTGGAAGATGGTATACACCGTAACCGGGATTATTATATGAATACATATCTCCAATGAATCCATCGTTAGGATGCCCCCAAGAAATGTTACTACCTTCTTTTATTAAAGGTGTTGTATCTTTTGGGATTTTTTCGGCTAATTCCATTTTTCCTACATTTATACCCTTATATTGTAAAAGCATGGCTAGAGATGTTACCTCACATCCCCTAGGTAGTTCAGGGAATTGCTTAATAGTAGGGGCATCTAACAAAACGGTATCTTTAATTTTAATAATAGGTAATCGATCTTTTTTAGCTTCAAATGATGTAGCGTTAAATTTTTTGTTATCAATTATTTGTGCAAAAGTTATTTCTCCATACTTTTTTTGTACAAATAGGGTATAGAGGCTGAAAGTAGAAAGTAATAAAATAATAGAACCTAATATATATTTCCAAATTTTCATAGTAAATGATCTCAACTTTATGATAAGCAGTATTTAAATTTGTGCAGATCTAAATTGTTGATTTTATATCTCCCTTCTAATCTTTAACAATGTACAACCTTATTATATTCTAGAACCACACCTTACTCAAAGGTTAATTTGAATGAAGTAGAAATCATGTAGACACAAAACAGATTGAAAAGAAAGGATTACTTATAATTATCGAACGTTTTGATAGCTTTTTTTATTAAAGATTTGTTGATTGGATTAACCTCGGGAAAATGTCTCGGCTATGCCACGGGAAGATTCTTCTACGCATCTAGCCGTACTACTTCACTAAAACTTATTGTAAAGATAAAAGACTGTAGACAAACTTGATCTGACCCAAAAAAGTTAGACAATAATTTAAGCAGCTTCTAAGATCTGAGTCCGGTATTGTACTGGACTTAGGTCTTTTAATTTTGTCTTCATACGTTTGTGATTATAGTAATTAATATAATCTACTAATTCTTCTTCAAAGTGCTCCATACTTTCGAATTTCTGGAGGTAAAGCAGTTCAGACTTTAATAAGCCAAAGAAATCCCTTCCATGACGGCGTTGTCTAAACAATTTCCCTTACGGGACATGCTTTGTATGATGCCATGCTCCTTTAACGTTCTTTGATATCTTTTCATTTGGTAATGCCAGCCTTGATCGGAATGGAGGATGACTCGATCTTCTGATGTTAAACGCTGAGTTGCTTGTTCCAACATATCACCTACAAGTTGATAAACTGGTGGTTTCATTACTGTATAGGCAATGATTTCGCCATTACATAAATCTAGGATGGGTGATAAATAGCGCTTCTCACCAAATAGATGGAATTCCGTTACATCTGTTACCCATTTTTGATTCATTTTTTCTGCTTTAAAATCACGTTGAATCACGTTCGGGGCAATACGCCCGACATTTCCTTTGTAAGAGCGATATTTTTTCAATCGAACCAGGCATTTTAAGCCCATTTCATTTATAAGACGGTTGATGGTCTTGGGATCATGAGAAAACCCGATTTTCTTTAATTCTTTTGTGATTCGACGATAACCATAACGCCCTTTATGCTCATGAAAAATAGATTGGATAGCTGTCTTTACTGCAGAATATTTATCTTCCCGATTTAAACGTTTTTCCCAATAATAATAGGTACTACGTGGAATTTCAGTGACTTTGATAAGGGCCACTACATCATAGATTGCCTTTAGTTCATAAATTACTTGCGCTTTAATTTTGGATGGAATTTTTCCTGCATTTGAACTAAGGCATTTAACTTTTTTAAATAGGCGTTCTCCATTTCAAGATGTTTAATTCGTTCTTCAAGCGCTTTAGTTGAACCTTCAACTAACTTTCTTTTTTTTGTTTCTTTTTTCATGGATGGTAGCCCCTTTTTCTTAGGAATGAGGGCATCGAATCCACCAGCATTAAAATTTAGCCGCCATGTTCGAACTAATGATGGAGAAGAAATATTAAAAATAGCAGCTGCATCGTAGGAGGATGTACCCGTATCCTTCATATAATTAAGTACATCCATTTTAAACTCCGCGGAATAACTTGTATAGGATTTCTTAAATCCCTCTTCTCCCTGTATTTGATATAACCGGACCCATCCTTGAATCATTTGATAAGAAACGTTATATAAATCTTGAAGTTCCAAAAAACTATGTTTCCCCTCAAGGTAAAGACGAGCAATAAATATTTTCTCTTGGGCTGTAAAATTAGCCATAAAAAACACCCCTAAATCGTTAGATTTAATGTCTAACAATTTAGGGGCAGTTCAACTCGAAATACATTGGGTTTGTCTACAGTCTGGATGTATCATTAGGTAGGTTTAAACTTTTAATTCATTATGAGCAATCTGAGATTTTTCAATTTGAATAGTGGTGTGTTCAATAAGAAAAATATCATGCATTTTATTAATGGCTTCTTGTAGAACCTCTTGACTGTTAATGTTATCCTCAACTAAAATATGACAGCTAAATGAGTCTAATCCAGAAGTGATTGTCCAAATATGGAGGTCATGGACATCAATTACCCCTTTTATTTCTAATAAAACAGACTTTACTTCATCTTGGTTAATACTAGGGGGAGTACCCTCCATTAAAATATGAGTGGAATGTTTTATAACTCCCCAAGCACTTTTTAAAATCAGTAAAGCGACCAAAACTGAAATAATTGGGTCGGCAACATACCAATCGAATAAAAGCATTAAAATTCCAGCAATTATAGCTCCAACCGAGCCTAATGCATCACCAAGAACATGTAAGTAGGCACTACGTAAATTTACATTGTTTTTTACATCACCTTTTCTCATTAGAGACCAAGCGCTAAACAAATTTGCAAATAAGCCTACAGATGCAATTAACATCATTGAACCACTTGCAACAGTGGGTGGTTGGAAAAAGCGGCCATAAGCTTCCCACACAATAAACCCGGCAATAACAAATAAAGTAACACCATTGAACAATGCAGCTAAGATTTCAAAACGATAAAAACCATAGCTTTTGTTTGCTGAGGCTGGTTTAGAAGCAAACCAGATAGCGACTAAACTTAATAATAAAGAGCTGGCGTCACTCAGCATATGTCCTGAATCTGATAATAGAGCTAAACTGTTTGTTATTAAACCACCGAAAAACTCTAAAAACATAATAATTGTGGTAACCAATAGTGCGATTATTAACCCTTTTTTATTGCCTTCCCTGGCTTCCTCAAAGTGATTATGGCCGTGTGAATGACCATGATGATCGTGGCCATGATGATGGTGACTATGACCATGGTGGTGATGATGCCCCATAATAATGCCTCCTTTGGTTCATTTTTAACGTTGTTGATTTACTTAATGGATTGATTAAGGTGTTAAATATTGTAATTCAGCTTAATTTCTTGCTGCCTCCCCATGTTATAACTAGGGGAGGTATGGTCAATATAAAATACAGAGGATTTTGCAATTATGCCAAATAAATATGAAAACTCTTTATAATTAGTCCAGTGAGTACTGACAATAATGATCTTAGTTGGATACGTATTGAACTGCTTATGCTTTGAAATTTGTTGCTAGAATATTTTGATACAAATACTCTGCATCATCCCCAACCCCTAATAACAGAGAAGATCCTCTCCGATGTTGCCAGGGGAGTCCGAGAAAATATAGACCCTTAATATTAGTAATACCTCTAATGTGATTTATAGTCCCATATGAGTTAAGTAAGCCTGGGATATCAATCCAATTAAAGTCTTGTATAAAACCAGTAGCCCAGATGATATTATTAATTTTTAAATTCGTCTTGTCCTGAAAGAGGATCTCATTTTTTTCCCTGACATCAATAGCTCTCGGTTTTATTTTGACTTTGTTTGTTTTAATATTTTTTTTCAATTCATCTCCAAAGAGAATGTCACCTTTACTTTGAAGTTTTCTACCAATAAAGGATTTATTGTCAGCTTTTAATATCCCCAACTTGTCTAACCACCAAAAAATACTTCGCCTCGCTATAGTGAGAGGTAGATATTGAATATCGTGACTAATCGATAGGTATGTTTCTCGGGTATCCGATAATTCAAGTGCAATTTGAGAACCGGAATTACGACCACCGACTACTAATACAGATCCACTGTTTAACTGAGATTGATTTTTATATTGGGAAGAATGTACCTGCATAATGTCTTTATCGATTTCCTTAGAAAATGAAGGAATATTAGGGTATTGATATGAACCAGTCGCAATTATAATATTCCTTGCTGTAAATGATTCATGCTCCGAAAAAAGCCTAAATAGGGATCCCTCTTTAATGATTCTTGTAATATTGGTGTTCATTCTAAAAGGTAATTTAAAAAACTGTACATAATACTCTAGATAATCTGCTACTTCATCTTTTGTTGGAAACCCATTAGGATTACCTTCCAGTGATAGGCCAGGTAAAGAACTGTAAGAACGTGGTGTAAATAAAACTAAGGAATCGTACCTATTTCTCCACGTATTACCAATCCTTGAGCCTTTGTCAAGGATTAAAAAAGATAATTTCGTCTTTTTTAAAAAATACCCCATAGATAAAGCAGATTGACCAGCGCCAACTATAATTACATCATAAAACATAAATATATACTCCTCATATATATTATATATGAACATATGCTCATATATAATATATAGTGTCATCCTTGTTTTTGTCAATTCTACTTCAAGAAATTTATGGTTTTTTCTCGTTTATATTTATACCTAAAGTAAAAATAAAGTAATTATGATCCGATTTATAAGGAAAGGATATAATTTCACTAATTTTTTTGGCTTTTTAAAAATAAGTTTGACAATTTCAAAATATAATCATATTATAACCACAAAGTTGGATTGAGGCAAAAAAAGAGCGGAGGGTAAATAAAAATGAGCCAGTCAAAAGTAGTGAAGTTATCTGAAGCCAAGAAGGGTGATTCTATACGCATTACCAAGTTGGAGATAAGTGGAGTTATGAGAAGAAGATTACTGGATTTAGGATTCGTTCCTGGTTCTATCGTTGAAGTTCTAAGAAAGAGTCCTATGGGTGATCCAATTGCATACCGAGTTAGTCAAACAATAATTGCTTTAAGAAAAGAAGAGAGTAATAGAATCGAAGGGGAGTTGATTGTGACATGAGTAAATCGTTCCAAATCGCCCTTGCCGGTAATCCTAATACGGGGAAAAGTACATTATTTAATCTTCTTACAGGATTAAAGCAACATACTGGAAACTGGGCAGGAAAAACGGTGGACTTAAAAGTAGGAAATTTTTACATTAAAGATAAAATGTTTGAAATGATTGATTTACCTGGAACATATTCTTTGTTTTCAAATTCTAAAGATGAAGAGATCGCACGTGACTACATTGTGTTTAACAAACCTCATGTTACACTGGTTGTTTTAGATGGGACTGCACTTGAGAGAAACATGAACCTAGCTTTGCAAGTAATGGAGATAACTGACAATGTAATTGTTTGTATAAATCTAATAGACGAAGCAGAAAAATTAGGGATTAAGATAAATGAAAAAGTGTTAATGAAACGATTAGGAGTACCGGTGATTAAGATATCAGCTAGAAACAAAACGGGTATTCCAATGTTACTGGATACAATTGATCGTTTGGCATCTGGAGTAATTCGATGTAAACCATATCAGTTGAAATACGATGAGGAAACAGAGCAAAAAATCAACCTCCTACTACCAGAAGTTCGTATTATATCAGGTGGAAAATTTCCAGAAAGATGGTTGGCTTTACGGCTACTTGATGGAGATAAATCACTTTTAGAAAAAATAGAAAAAGAACTTTCGAATTCTGAGGTGATATAAGATGGAGTCACAACAAATAAATATTAACATGAAGATTAAAGATCTAATTCAACAGGCTGAACGACTCTCCTCTTTTACTATTCGTGATCGGATTGTGGAACAAATTTATAACAATAGTCAGGAGGTAATAAAAGAGGGGGTAAGTTTCACTAAAACAAGGTATGATCAAAGAACTGAAAAGTTAGATGCAATATTTACATCTCCTATTTGGGGATATCCAATAATGCTTACTATGTTAGGAATCGTTTTTTATCTAACCATTGCTGGAGCAAACATCCCATCAAGTATGTTGGCAAGTTTCTTTAGCTGGGTCGAGGGATATTTGAGTCTATTTTTCAATGCTGTTAATGCACCAGAATGGCTCCATGGTGTATTGGTTTTAGGTTTATTTAGAGGAACAAGCTGGGTAATTAGTGTGATGCTGCCTCCGATGGCTATTTTTTTTCCTACCTTTGCACTATTAGAAAACTATGGGTATTTACCAAGAGTTGCGTTTAATATGGATCGTTTATTTAAAACTGTAGGGGCTCACGGCAAACAATCCTTAACCATGGCTATGGGTTTTGGCTGTAATGCAGCCGCCGTTATGTCTTCAAGAATAATCGAATCTCCACGTGAGAGAATGCTGGCAATTCTGACAAATAACTTCGTCCCTTGCAATGGTCGTTGGGGAACACTCATTGTATTGTCATCACTATTTATGGCAGCCGGTTTTACAGGAGGGATGAAGTCATTAGTAACAACATCTGTGATTGTAGGAATCGTATTGTTTGGAATAATAATAACCTTCCTTGTCTCATGGGTATTATCTAAAACTGCTCTTAAAGGTGTACCGACCCATTATACTCTAGAATTGCCCCCATATAGAAAACCAAAGTTTGTTGATACTGTCATCCGTTCTTCACTAAATAAGTCTGCATCCGTTCTAAACCGTGCAATTAAAGTAGCTGCTCCAGCTGGGGTGTTAACGTGGATCTTAGCTAATATCTCGATAGGTGATGTTAGCATCCTATTGCATATTGTAAACTTTCTAGATCCACTAGGAAAGTTAATAGGGTTAGATGGGTATATTCTTATGGCATTTATAATAGGTTTGCCAGCAAATGAAATTGTACTCCCTATACTACTGATGGGATATCTTTCTACAGGAGCATTAATTGATGTGGATGGAATAGAGGGGCTTAAACAAATATTTTTAGACAATGGGTGGACTTGGTTAACCGCAATAAATATGATGCTATTTTCCTTGTTACATTATCCATGTGGAACAACACTAGTAAATATCTATAAGGAAACAAAAAGTATTAAATGGACTTTTTGGTCCTTTATAATACCCACAGGAATCGCTTTTTTAATTACTTTCTTAGTCGCTCAAACTGTGCGTATTATGGGATGGGTATAAACTTGAGTCTTTGCTAATTAACGAATAACTAGGGAGTTTGGATTTATGTGAATCACCTTTTCGAGAACATTCTAATTATTTTTTTCTTATTTTGTATAATGGTTTCTTACCTAATGCTAAAAAACAAAAACCACGGGTGGGAATTTACAGGTAAGATTTGTTTGTTAATCTTTATTATACTAATAGTAACATTTATTATTAGATTCTTTTAAACGGTAGCTTTATAAAGCTACCGTTTTACTTATTAAATAGAAGAAGGAATAAAGCGCTTTGTATGCATTCTTTTAATAATAAATAGGGAAATATATATGCCTCTAAATAACAAATAAAATTTTATTGTTTGCAAAAAAAATTAATGTAGTAAGCTATGAAACGCATATTTATAATAGAAAAATGGATAGTTAATAATTATTTAGATGGATTTTCCTATTTTTTTTTTATATAATTTATGTTTTAATACTATGTTAGAAAGAAGGTGTTAAAATGAAAAACTTTTTTCAATTGGCTCAAAGAAGAATCAATCTAGCGTTTGAGCACAACCATTACATCATTTTTTTCTCTGTAGCGGTAATCTTACTTTGGTTAAAAACATATATAGTTCAGTTAACACAGTTTGACTTAAATACGGAAAGTTCACTACAAGATTTTTTATTACTTTTAAATCCACTTGGGTCATCTTTACTCTTACTAAGTTTTGCGACTTTGTTTAAAGGAAGAAAGAAGTATTTAATTTTATTAACTACTTATTTTTTATTAACGTTCCTAGTATATGCAAATACTATGTATTATCGGTTTTTTAATGATTACATCACCTTACCGACTTTAACACAGACACAAAATTTTGGGGATGTTAGTAGCAGTGTTACCTCTCTTTTAAAACCGTATGACATCTTGTTTTTCTTAGATTTTCTTATTTTAGTAGGATTGTATTTTGTTAGAAATAAAAAAATTCAAGATAAAAATCCTGGACGGCGATATGTAGCAGCTATGTTTTCTTTGGCTTTAGGTTTTTCTTTCTTTAACCTAGCTTTGGCTGAAGGGGATCGTCCACAGCTGTTAACTAGGGGATTTGATAGAAACTATATAGTTAAGTATTTGGGTCTATATAATTACACTTTGTATGATGCAGTTCAAAGTACAAAGGCCTCTACTCAAAGAGTTTTGGCAGATAGTAACGATATCACAGAGGTAATCAATTATACAAAATCAAATCATTCGGAACCTAACCCAAAATACTTTGGGGCTGGAAAAGGAATGAATGTTATTTATCTTCACCTTGAATCCATGCAAAACTTTTTAATTGATTACAAATTGAATGGAGAGGAAGTAACACCGTTCCTAAACTCCATGACAAAGGAAGAAAATACACTTTATTTTAATAATTTCTTCCATCAGACAGCACAAGGGAAAACAGCAGATGCAGAGTTTATTTTAGAGAATTCCTTGTATGGACTTCCACAAGGGTCAGCATTTACAACAAAAGGCTTAAATACTTACCAGGCTGCCCCTGCTATATTGGGACAACAGGGTTACACGTCAGCGGTTTTCCACTCAAATACGGGGAGTTTTTGGAATCGAAATGAGATTTATAAATCTTTTGGATATAACAAATTCTTTGATTCTAATTACTACACGATGGATTCGGAAAACATTGCAGATTACGGGTTAATGGATAAGCCATTTTATGAACAATCCATTCCTTTATTGGAATCTTTGCCTCAACCCTTTTATGCAAAATTTATACCAGTAACGCACCATTTTCCATATGAAATTGGGGAAGAGTACGCTTTAATTCAACCTCATACTACAGGGGATAAAACTGTTGATGGATATTTTCAAACAGCACGTTATGCTGATGAATCATTAAGGCAGTTTTTTGACTATCTAAAGAAGTCTGGTTTATACGACAACTCTATCATCATCATGTATGGTGATCATTATGGAAATTCGGTCAATCGTAATAAAGCAATGGAGAAAGTATTAGGTAAAGAAATTACACCTTTTGAGAGTGCGGGTTTACAAAGAGTACCATTATTTATTCGTGTACCTGGGATAGAAGGTGGAGTGAACCAAGAATATAGTGGTCAAATAGATATTTTACCAACACTACTTCATTTACTTGGAATTGATACAAAAAATTATATACAATTTGGAACAGACCTATTATCAGAAACTCATAATGAAGTTATTCCGTTTCGAAATGGTGACTTTGTAAGTCCAGAAGTTTCATCCATAGAGGGTAAATATTATGACTCGAAGACTGGCCTTGAGTTGCTTCTTGAAGATAAGTTAGTGCTTGCAAAGGAATATAAAAAAAATGTAGAACTTAAATTAGAGGAATCCGATAGAGTAGTAAACGGAGATTTGTTAAGGTTCTATACTCCAGAAAACTTTACTCCTGTGGATAGATCTAATTATGATTATAATAAAGAGGATACCCAGGAAGTTAATAATCAAAAATAAAACACAAAAAGGCTGAATTGAGAATATCTCAATCAGCCTTTTTGTGTTTTGTTTTCATTAATCAGTTATTAGTTTATACAAATTCATTTGTAAAAAGAGCGATCCTCAAAATACCCAATATAGATCTAACTATTGGAAATAATGACGTATATTTGTCACAATGACAACTTCTATATATGATAAAATTAATTTAAGTAAATTTATTAAAGTAAAAAGTGTAGAGGTGAGCTTTTTTATGGCGAAATTCGGAACCTATTTATTGGCCATATTATTTTTTCTGGTTGGTTGTAATAACAACGTTGAAACTCAAATTAATGATGAGGTCCCTGAAATAATTGAGGTTACGGTTGAAACTATCCCTGATGAACTAAAAGTCAATGAGGAAGTAATTATTCAAGCTAAAATTACACAAGGAGAAGATATAGTAAAAGATGCTGACGAGATGCAGTTTGAAATTTGGAAAGAAGGTCAATCTGATCAGGAACATGTAAAAGTAGAAGGAGAGTTAGATAAAAAAGAAGGTGAATATTACATCAAGAAGACTTTTACCGAACCTGGTCTTTATTTTGTAATTGCACATGTTACGGCAAGAGGGATGCATAATATGCCAAAAGTCGAGTTCCAAGTTAAATAATAGATGAAAAGGAATATACAAGGTTGATAATGAATAAGACCGGCAGCTTTGAAGCTGCCGGTCTTATTCATTAACCTTTAGGCATTGGAGTAGGTGTAGCTGGTGTACCTAAACCTTCATATTTTTTGTCAATGTTTTCACGAATGGTTTTTAAATCTGTTCCTTTTTCATATTCTAGTTTCGCCTCACGGGCGATATCCACACAGACACCTCAGCCAAAGCCCATGGTATCTAAAAGGGCTACATCACCTTGTACTGAATCCACAAAGCAGTTTGTATTGCTTGTATGTCCGTCTTCTTCATAACAACCACAATAACATGGCATGTAATCCAAAACTTCTGGATGTTCAACTGCAAATTGATAGGCTTCTAAAATTTTGGGATTGTCTGTTAAATTAGTAACTACAGACCAATCATTACTTCCCATTGTATACTCTAACTTTGGTTGAACTTGTTCAGATTTGCTAGGTGGTTGCTCTTGTTCATTTTCTTGACTCTCTAAGGATGAACAACCCGTAATAACTATTGTACTAAATACTAGAGTGGTAATTATTTTATTCAGATAACTCACCTCAGTTTTTACAATTTTGATATTAAAATAATATCATTGGTTGTTTTGTAATACAATTGCCAAAAATTCGAATCAAATTGAGGTGAATTATCATGGGATCCTATAAGAATCAACGGATTGTTTGGAAAAAAATACAAAAAACTTGAAAAAAAATCCTTTTTAATATTGTCACATTTATTCTACTAAACTAATGATATTATTATAAATGCATAAATTCTTATTTGTATATCTAACTATTTCTTTGTGAAGAAATGCGCATGTAAGCAGAGATATCTATGAATATATGTGCACTTATTAAAATGATGAAAATATTTAAAGAAAGGGGTACCTCTATGAAAATGAAATTGGCATTATTTTCGTTAATTTTCACTATTGCCACTGTGTTAACGGGATGTGAACCGCTTCTCGTTTTAGACCCGAAAGGACCTCAAGGTCGTACAACATCCGATGTTATAATGATTTCGATTTGGACAATGGCTATTGTCGTAATTGTAGTCTTCACACTCTTTGTGTATATAGTTAGGAAATATCGTGCTTCTAAACAAAGGGAAGATTATGAACCACCTCATATTGAAGGAAGTATTAAATTAGAAATTCTTTGGACATCTATTCCAATCTTAATCGTTGCTTTCCTTTCGTTTATTACGGTTAAGTCAACCTATGAAGTGGAGGATGTCCCAAAGGGATATGAAGAAGAGCCATTAGTTATTTATGCTTCTGCATCTAATTGGAAATGGCATTTTAGTTACCCAGAGGAAAATATTGAAACGGTTAACTATCTCTTTATTCCGACGGATCGTCCGGTTCAGTTTAAACTATATTCTTATGGGCCAATTGCGAGTTTCTGGATACCACAGCTTGGAGGTCAGAAATACGCAATGTCTGGAATGGTAAATACCTTGAATTTAGCAGCTGATGTTCCTGGTGAATATATGGGTCGAAACGCTTCGTTTACTGGAGAAGGATTTGCTGAACAAACGTTCAACGTTCAGGCAATGACTTCTGAGGAATATGATGAGTGGGTAAAGGAAGTTAAAGAAACTGCTGAACCTCTTACAGAAGAAAAGTTTAACGAATTATTAAAACCAGGCCACCTTGGACAGTCGACCTACACTGGAACACATTTAGAGTTTTCGCCACCTCCGGCAGCTCATCATAATGGTGGTTCTACTGAAAATAACGAAACAGACCCAGAAAAAGCAGATCAATCTGACTCAGATTCATCTGAAGGGAATTCTGATCATAGCAACATGAATCATTAATAATTAACTCTCACTAGCTCAACGTTAGTTTTTATGAAGAGCAATAAGCAATATTATTCCTGAAAGGGGTCAAAAAAAGTATGGATTTCTTTGATCGATTTGCCGTACCTAATCCAGGTCCAACAATATATGCATCGATGGCAGCCATTGTACTTACTATGATTGCCATTGTTGTTGGGTTAACCTATTTTAAAAAATGGGGGTATCTATGGCAAAACTGGTTAACAACTGTTGACCATAAACGAATCGGTATAATGTATTTAGTTTCTGCCTTATTGATGTTATTCCGAGGCGGAGTAGATGCGATTATGATGCGTGCTCAAACTGCTGTACCTGATAACAAATTGTTAGGTGCACAAGAGTATAATGAAATATTCACCACTCACGGAGTTGTGATGATTATATTTATGGCTATGGCTTTCATTATGTTTTTTATGAACTTCGTAGTACCATTACAAATTGGTGCTCGTGACGTGGCCTTCCCTAGATTAAATGCAGTAAGTTTTTGGTTATATTTTTTCGGAGCAATGTTATTTAACATTTCGTTTGTTATCGGTGGTTCACCAGATTCAACCTGGACATCTATTTTCCCTTTAGCAGGTAATGAATTTAGTAAATCTGTAGGAACGAACTATTATATGATTGCTCTTCAAATTTCTGGTCTAGGAACGTTAATAACAGGTATTAACTTTATTACGACCATTCTTAAAATGAGAGCGCCTGGAATGACATTGATGAAAATGCCAATGTTCACATGGTCTGCTTTGATTACAAATCTAATCATCGTTTTTGCCTTTCCAGTTTTGACTGTTGCTCTTGCAATGGGAACGTTTGATCGTCTGTTTGGTGCTAACTTCTTTTCAATGTCCAATGGTGGTATGGATATGCTTTGGGCGAACCTGTTCTGGGTTTGGGGACATCCGGAAGTTTATATATTAATCCTACCGGCTTTTGGGATATATAGTGAAATCATTTCAACTTTTGCAAGACGTAATCTTTATGGGTATAAATCAATGGTTATCTCTATGGTAGCTATTTCTGCACTATCATTCTTAGTTTGGGTTCACCATTTCTTCACAATGGGTCAAGGAGCTTTTGTTAATAGTATTTTTTCTATTACAACCATGGCTATTGCGGTACCGACTGGTGTTAAGATTTTCAACTGGTTATTTACCCTTAGAAAAGGAAAGATTGTTTTTACAACACCAATGCTATACACATTAGGCTTTATTCCGATTTTTACTATCGGTGGTGTAACAGGTGTTATGCTTGGGATGGCTAGTGCTGACTACCAATATCATAATACTATGTTCTTAGTTGCTCACTTCCATTTAGTTATAATTCCAGGTGTGGTTTTTGCGATGATTGCAGGACTCTTTTATTGGTGGCCAAAAATGTTCGGCTTTATTTTGAATGAACGATTAGGAAAATGGTCATTCTGGTTCATCTCTATCAGCGTTTGTGTAACATTCTTCCCAATGTTTATTTCTGGTTTAGACGGGCAAGCTCGTCGTATGTATACCTACTCAGAATCAACTGGATTTGGAATTTGGAATATGATTTCGTTTATCGGTGCATTGGGATTAGCCGTAGGGTTTGCTTTAATTGTGTACAATATATATTACAGCATTCGCTACGCACCAAGAGATATACCTGCAGATCCATGGGATGCACGTTCTCTTGAATGGGCTACTCATAGTCCGGTTCCAGAATACAATTTTGCAATTGTGCCTGAAGTTGATTCAACAGAAGCATTTTGGGATTCAAAGAAAAAGGGATATAAATTGTTTAAGGGTGATATCAAGAAAATTCATATGCCAAATAACAGTGGAATGCCGTTTATCTTAGGAGCAATCTTCTTCGTATGGGGCTTTGCGTTTGTATTCGGTATT
Organism: Robertmurraya beringensis; assembly: GCF_042433785.1. Taxonomy (NCBI): domain Bacteria; kingdom Bacillati; phylum Bacillota; class Bacilli; order Caryophanales; family Bacillaceae; genus Robertmurraya; species Robertmurraya beringensis. Next base: position 62,166 of record NZ_JBHLUU010000121.1, read on the forward strand.
TGGATTCTTCTAATCCTTTCAACAATCGGACTTTTTGCTTGTTTAGCATTCCGTTCATTTGAGAAAGATCATGGTCGCTACATCTCTGTTGAAGAAGTAAAAGAAACAGAAGAAAAATTGGGAGGTACTAGAATATGAAGATAGATCACTCGCTCCCTCTCGAATATAGTACAGAACAAAATCGTTTAAATATCTTAGGGTTCTGGATTTTCCTTGGAGCCGAAATTGCACTTTTTGGAACGCTTTTCGCATCATATTTTACATTAGTAAATGGAACTGGCAACGGACCGACAGGAGCAGAAATTTTTGAGATTACTCCAGTACTAATTGAAACCATCTTGTTATTAACAAGTAGTTTTACTATTGGCCTTGCGATCCATGCTATGCGTATTGGAAGACTAAAAGCAATGATGACATTCTTTGTCATAACACTAATTCTTGGCCTAGGATTCTTAGGAGTAGAAATATACGATTTTGTAGTATATATTCACGAAGGCGCTACGCTACAAACTAGTGGCTTTACATCAATCCTTTTCCTTACGTTAGGAACTCACGGAGCTCACGTTGCGTTTGGTCTATTCTGGGGTCTATTCATCCTAATACAAATTAAGAAACGTGGATTAACCCCTGAAACAACTAATAAAGCGTTCATTTTCTCTCTTTACTGGCATTTCTTAGACGTGGTGTGGATCTTCATCTTTAGCTTCGTCTTCTTGAAAGGAATGATGTAACTTGAAAGAATTGTTCCCACTAAACCAAGTTTTAGGTTTTGTATTTTCGTTAATTTTAACTGCTGTTGCACTAACGGTTTACTTCTTTGATTTATCATTTACTGTAGGTGCGTCGATTCTTCTAGTGACAGCATTCATACAGGCAGCCTTACAGTTAGTTGTGTTTATGCACGCTGGTGAATCAAAGGATAAGAAGTCGATTTACACGGCAGTTTATTATGGTTTCTTCATAGCTTTAGTTACCGTATTTGGTACGTTACTAACTCTTATATGGGGTTATTATTAAATGTTTACCGAGGGGCGTCTTTATGGGCGCTCCTTTTTTGTTATAGAAACGATTCTATTTGGAAGGTGCATTTTATTAAGAATTTCTTCTGTTACTACAAAAAATACACCCATAAGAAAGATAAAAACAGAACCGATTACTATCCCAACACCAATTGGTGTCAAAACGCTGTAACCGTTTACAAACAGTCCGATAAAGAAAGAAATGATTCCAAATGTAAGACTCGTTAAACTAACGTACTTCACTACATTAAGTATTTTAACTTTAGATTTCATCACATTCATCTCCTTCATTTCTTTATATATAAATTATTCACTAAGTTCACAAAGTTGTCAAACATTTTTACAAAAATACGCAAAATTACGCTTGACTTTAAAATAAATTTTGGTGTAAGTGGAATATGTGTTTTAATTTCAATAAAATCCATTTAAAAGTAGATTACAATTTTGTAACATTTTGTCGATTGATAATTTCGTATGTTATTATAGAAAGGGATTGAAAGAATGGACATCAAGTTTATAGGGAAGTGGTAACTTTTGGCCTCAAATAATGTTATAAAAAAAATATTATACATAACATCCACTTTATTAATAGTATCAAGCTCTATTAGTTCAGGAGAAGCTTCAGCCAAAGTTGAGTTGCAAAAAATTTATCATGTTTATGTAGGTAATCAATATATTGGCATTGTCCACGATATTGATGAAGCTCAATCAGCTATTAAGCAAAAGATACAGGAATCAAAAAATAATTATCCTAACTTAGAAATGGACACGTCAAAAGAGGTTGAATTTGTCCCTGAAAATACTTTTCAACCTAAAGAGCATGATCAACAAACAATTGAATGGATTAATAATAATATTGAAATCAATGCTGTTGGGCAAGAAATTAGATTCGGTGATCGGGCGGTTTTTGTAGCAAGTAAATCAGATGCGGATGAAGTAATAAAAACACTAAAGTCAAAGTTTACTAGCGATGGTACGCTTACAACATACATTTCACCAGAACCACTTGTTGAAGAAGTAAAGGTAATTCCTCAAAATGTATTAGGTGTTTCAGATGCTGTTAACTCAATCTTAAAAGGAACTCGCGAAAACGCTTACCATATAGTAGAAGAGGGTGAAGTTCTTGGGGAAATTATTAATAGTTATGACATATCTAAAGAGGAGTTTTTTGAACTAAACTCTATCAGCGAAAACTCCGTATTAAAAATCGGTCAAAAACTATTGGTGAAATCCTACAAACCTATCGCTGATGTAATGGAAGAGAAACTTGTTACTGAAAATGAGCCAATTCCTTTTGAAACTGAAGTTGTAGAGGACGAGTCTCTTTACAAGGGAGATCAAAAGGTTAAACAAACAGGTTCAAATGGTGAAAAAGTAATTCAATACAAGTACATTAGTAAAAATGGTCAGTTAGAAAATAAGGAAGTTGTAAAAGAGGATATTATTAAACAACCTGTAAAACAAATCGTGGTTAAAGGGACCAAAGTTATTCCATCAAGAGGAACCGGTACTTTCACTTGGCCAACAGTTGGTGGCTATGTATCTAGTAAAACAGGGGCAAGATGGGGTACTATTCATAAAGGTACTGACATAGCTAGGCCAAGTGAACTTTCTATACTCTCAGCTGATAACGGTACGGTGACATTTGCGGGTTGGGACGGAGGTTATGGGAATAAGATTGAAATATCCCACAACAACGGCTATAAAACTATCTATGCGCATTTAAGCTCAATTAGTGTAAATGTTGGTCAAACCGTGGAAGAGGGAAGTAAAATCGGAATTATGGGGACAACAGGTGATTCTACAGGTGTTCATCTTCATATTGAGTTGTATAAAAATGGGCAGTTGAAAAATTTCTTAGATTATGTAAATTAATTATAAAAAGAGAAGGGAGAGACTAAATAATTTAGTCTCTCCCTTCTCTTTTTGCTGTAATTGTAGCACATATGGTAATTGTAAAGGTAGTAAGAGTCAAATGCATGAAAGAGGTAAATACATTTTGCTCGTGTAATCTTGGTAAGACCCCAAATAAGATAGTTAATAGTAATGTTACTATTAAATATATCGATCTTGTTTTATATACATTATAAGAGATGGATAAGGATAGGATATATGCAGCAATTAATAATATTGTAATCGCTAGTATCCCATGTAAAGAGTTTACGGTACTTGAAAATAGTGTATTGCTGACCAAGCCAAGATTGTTTGTAGTTGAATAAAATAACTCACTAATATTAGAGTGTTTAAAAAATGCGCCAATAAGAGTTTCGACAAAGATAACTATCAATAAAATTTTAGATGGTTTCTTAATTATATTTAAATTGACAACTTCTTTTGGTTCTTGTGTTGAGTAATGCAAATAAATCACGGAAGTGAGTAATAGAAGATTTAGTGTTACTTCTAATGTTGAAAATTCCAGCCTCTCGTTTACCAATTGAAGTAGATAAAGAAGACTAGAAAGTATTGCAAAGAACCTTGAATTCTTCCTTTTTTGATTTTTCAATGCGTTAATAGAAATCAGAAGCAAAAAAAATCCTAATACAATATTAATTGTTCGATGGGAATATTCAATCCAAATTTCCCCTGAATCAGTAGCTATGACTAAATTTCCTATAACAAGTCCAAGTATTGTTATAAAAATAGTAAGTTTTGTAATCCTATTTATCATAATAAATCATTCCTATCTACATATATGAATATATTTGCATATACTCTTATTAGAATATCATGTAAGAGTCTTAGCCTCAATAATAAGTTGACAGATCAATTCTCTCACTGTATTTAATAAATCATTAAATTCGTTAATTATCAAGTATGTAGATGAATGATTCTTAATTATAAGCATACATTTTACTATGGACGTGTTCTCAATAATTTTGAAAGGGATTGTACATGGTACCTATATGGATTTTTTCCGCATCCCTTATTGGTTTATCATTAGGGGGATTTCTTGCAGTATTGTTAGTTGGATTAAGGAACAATCAAAGTACTGTTATACTTTTTAGTGGTGGAATGATTTTGGGTATACTTATATTAGAGATAATACCAGAGGCCCTTGAAGAAAATCATATTCTTTTGTTAATTGGGATAATTATTTCTTTTGCATTTTATATTTTAGTACATGATTTACTAGATAGGTTAAAATTTATTAAGAAAGATCCTAATAAGAGCAAACCTTTAAAGGCTGGATTGATTATTGTTGCATCTTTATTAATACATAACTTTCCTCTAGGTGTAACTACAAGTAATCAATTATTAGAAGGGAACAGTACATTCCTTGCTGCAGTTTTGATTCATTGATTCATAACATACCAGAAGGAGTTATACTAGTTAGTCCATTACTAACAGCAGGTTTGCCGCTCATAAAAGTTATTGCTTTAATTGTGTGTTTAACAATTCCAACAACTATTGGTGCTTTTTCAAGTGTGAAAGATATTATAGGTGTGGAAACAGTCTTACAAGTGGTCTTCCTGGGAATACGTATTGGGATGTTATTATCAGTTGCTTTAAAAGAAATGATAATTCCTTACATAAAAGAGGGAAGAAGTAGTATTTTATCGTATATAACATTATTATTGGGGTTTTTGTTAATCTATCTCGTATTTTAGGAAAGAAAAAATAAATGTTATAATAACTTATAATACTTGGTAGAGGTGTACAGCAAAATGTCCAAATTTGAATATGATGATTTTATAGAAAAAAGTAATGAAAATGATGACCTTGATGAAGAAACCTTATTTATCGTTTCCCAGACCTTTAAGGCTATTTCGGATCCTACAAGGATAAGAATTCTACATCTTCTATCACAGAAGGAGTATTCTGTAAATGAGATGGCAGATAAACTTACAATGCTGCAATCTACGGTATCACATCAATTAAGATTTTTAAAAAACTTGAGGTTGGTGAAATACAGACGGGAAGGTACGTCCATTTATTACACTTGTGATGATAAACATGTTATGGATATACTACAACAAACAATAGAACATGCGAGACATCATTGATATTCTTTTTATAGTTCAACATCAAAGTGAAATATATATTTCTTCATCTGTAGCTATCGAGAACTATCTCGATAGCTTAAGTTTTATTCCATTATTCATTATTATGTCTATTACTTAGAACTTTATAAGCAGTGGATAACAGGAGTTACATATTTTGTTAATGGAGTAATTAGTTAATTTAATTTATATGTTTATACCTTATTGTTTTGTCATCAATCCCTTCTCTAGGAACTATAGAACTAGCAGATTTGACCTTTATTAAAGCTAACCACCATAGAAAAGCCATAAATGGTACAATAATTAATAACCAGTTTACAAAAGAATTTATTATAAAATCATATGTTCCGTGTAGGATAAATGGAATTAGGATGGAGAATGTTAAACATCTTCTCCTTATAGATGCGCTAAATTTCCCTTTTCCTAAGTAATACCCCATGATAACTCCAAGTAAGGCGTGAATTGATACTGGTAAAAGTGCTCTCCCTATGGCAACTTCTATACCATTAGTAACTAAATACATGATATTTTCGGCAGTTGCAAACCCTACAGAAGCTGATACCCCATATACAATTCCATCATAAGGCTCATCAAATTCAACATGGTGATAAACAGTGTAAATTAAAATAAACCATTTGAAAAACTCCTCAAGGAGACCAACAGTAATAAACGACTTAATAAAATTAGAGTTTATTAGGTTTTCTACATCTATAACATACTCAATAAACATGATTGGAAACACAAGCAGGGCCCCTAGGATAAACATTTTAAATACTAATGAAAGTGGCTCAGGCTCATATTTATCTTTTAGGTAGAAATAACATAATAAGGCTAATCCAGGTGCAGTCCCAGCAGATAAGATCCCCAGCATAAACTTCCTCGTTTCGAACCTTTTATTTAATCGTATCACGTAATGTCAAAATAGAAAATGAATATTTACGAATTGAATCTCACGGTTAAAATTCTTATTCAGGCTATATTATTAGTCAGGAATTAGGTATTTCCAAGGGAGTATAATTGTCTGTTTAGTGGAAAGTGGATTTTTTTCTTACTTAAATGAAAAGGGTATTTGTCATTAGGTTATTTTTTAAAAAGAAAGGAGAGAATGTGTGTTAGAGGAGTGAGAAAATGAATGGTGGAATGATTTCAACAGAGCAAATTGTATTAATCGTTACGGCGATTGTAGTCGGCACTCTTGCAAGAATCTTAACAATAAAAGAAGATTATTTTCAATATCCTAGTTTTCCTAATGGTTATCTCATTCATTTAATAACGGGATTTGTAGCAGCAGCATTAGGGGCTGTTGCCATTCCTGCTCTGACGACTAAGAACTTTGTAGCAGTAACTTTTTTAACCCTTGCAATACAACAGTTTAGAGATGTTCGAAAGACAGAAAGGGATAGTTTAAAAGATCTTGAAACCACGGAGTATGCGTATAGAGGAGATGCTTATATCGATGGCATTGCCAAAACATTTGAAGCACGTAATTATTTTGCATTAATCGTATCTTTCGCGACGGGACTTACAATCCAAATAGTCGATAGCAAATCAACATGGATAAATATTGTCTGTGGCGTGGTAGTCGGCTTGATTGTGTTTTTAATTGTAAAACGATTTTCAAAAGGAAAAAGTGTTGGTGATATTGCAGATGTGAAGGAAGGAAAGATACAAGTTAAGGGTTCAGAGCTCTTTGTGGATGAATTTATGTAACTAATCAACTAGGAACTAAAAATGCTCAAAATTTGGTCGAGAAGGGTGGACTTGCTGTTATAGTGTATCCTCGTGAAAATCATTTCCGAATAACCCTTGATAACTATGGACAAAGACAGGCAATCTTGTTTGAGGCTACAAGATCATTAGGGGTGAAAAGATATCATTTCACAAGAAAAGACTATGAAGATGGACGTGTAGTGATTGTACTAGTACCAATCGTGAATGACATAAACAAACTTATAGAAACTATTAAGAATACGCCATTATTGGAAAGTTCAAAGAAAAGTCACTTGGTTATGAAAACAAATTTATTAGGGAGGGAGTAGTTTGGGACGTGAAGTTACAGCAAGACCTAATTATGAGATTTAGCATTTATAACTACAGATAAGGAGAAGTTATTAGGTGGAAAGCAACTTTCATTATGGGCAAAGGATGAAAATGAAGCTGAGGCTTTAACGGTAGATATTGCCAAGGCAATGAAAGCTGATGTAGTACAAATGAAATCAGGAGATTATCTTGTCTTGCGTGTATAAACAAGCGGAAGGTCTATTTATGTAGGACAAAAAGTTAAGATTGGTTTAACTAACTCCAAAAATCTTCGGGTAAAAAGTAAAAATAAGAGCAGTATGGGAGATGTTATCAACTTTACTTCTGCTCTTATCAATAGTTTAATTTTGTGTTTGTTTTACAGGCTTTATATAAATCATCAAGTATATGATTATAGTAAAGGCAGTTAGTGCAAGAAATGGTATTGTAACAAATCCAAACCAATTTATATATTCAGTAGTACAAGGAACACCATTAACACAAGGTTTTAATTCTGCAAGTCCTGGTACTTTTTGCAACATATAATGATAAAAGGATATGCACCATCCTATAATAGCCATAGGTAAAGCGATTTTTTTAACTGATAAATCATTTTGAAAAGTTCCAATTCCTAGTATTAACGTTAGAGGATACATCAGAATACGTTGATACCAACAAAGTTCACATGGAATAAAACCCCGTATTTCACTAAAATAAAGACTTCCAAGCATCGCGGTGATAGAAACAATCCATGCCATATACAAATAGACTTGATTAGAATTAATTTCTTTCATTTTTATTTATCCTCTAATTCTTTATTTATAAGACTTTTAATTTTTTCATAGTCAAAAGGATCATCAAGCATTGTGCCGTTAACCATGATGCTTGGTGTCTGTTGGACCTTGAAATCTTCTACTAGTACTGAATCTTTGTTTACTTCGTCTATTACTGACTGACTCTTCATATCTTCCTCCAACTGTGTCACATCAATATCAGGTATTAAGCTAGCAGTTTCCTTAATTTTCTCCATTGTGATCCATAATGAATCGTGGTCTTCATCTGGTTGTTCACTAAAAAGTTTTTTGTGGAAATCCCAATATCGCTCGGGATTTTGTTTATAGATAGCTTCAGAAGCTACAGAACCCAGTTTCGACTCGTCTCCATGAAATAAGACGTTAATGTATGAGACTTTAACTTTCCCAGTATCAACATAATCTTTTACTAACTGTGGAAAGATGGTTTCCCCCCAAGTTTTACATGCAGGACACTTAAAATCACCGAATTCAACTACAGTTACAGGTGCTTCCGATTCTCCTAATGTTGGTTGACCTTCAATCGATGGCTGTGTTCATAACTAGTCCCTATGCTCGACTCAGAAGTTTTCTTATTTATTACAATTAAGGCACTTAATATGAAAATAATAATATGGTGATAATTACTGCAACTTTAAAAGGTGAAGTCTTTCTTTTTGTCATCTTGATAACTCCTTTATTTTAAGTTTGTAACTAATTAAAATGATAGGTAATAAACCTATCGAATGACTATTTAATGCTTAGTATTAATGCTAGGTAAAAACAAATAACAGATAGCATATTCATTAGGAACGATAAAATAGTAGGAACTCTTTTTATAAATGAGAAAATTGATAAAACCAGGAAAAGGATTGCTAATAAGAAAAACGAAAAACTTGTTAAGTTTAGTACTAGCTGAACATTCATATCAGGTTGAAACTCTCCCTGATATAATATTGTAAATAATTTTGAAAGAACACCTTCTACAATCGTCGTTTCATGAGGAGGAGATTGTTGTCCTAATGCTGCTGTTGCAGAGAAAATAAGTAAAAGCACAATACTTTCTACTCGTACCCAGGGTGTAGGATTAAAGGTAATATCTTTTTTTATTTTTTTTTTAACAAGTATACTGTTTATCACTATGTATACCATTAATGGAATAATAAGGATATGCTTTATTAATAAGGATTGCCCATAAGGGATCATCCACGAATTTGAATAATCCTTAAATTCTACAACAAAGGTCATTAGAATAAGCCCTGTTAAAATAGTAATGATGAAACAAAATAGAGCAATAGGAGTAAACCATTTTAAAAACTTTAACCAATTTGAATTACTTTTGGAAAACCAACTAACAACAATTAAAATCCCAACCCAAATAGTTACGGCAGTAAAATGGGATGTATGAGTTAAAAACCCTTTTACTTGATCATATGAGCTAGCATGACTGGACCAGCCTAGAGCTAGAATTAAGAAAAAGGTAAAGATAAGACCGATCCAGCTATATTTAGCTTTATTTTGGTAATCAAACCATATGACAAATATGTATAATAAATTTGCCACAATAAAAGTGAATACCCATGATTGTCCCACTTCAAACGTAAAAAGTACAGACAGGAAAGTTTGAGCAAAACCAATATCAGGAGATAAGAATAAAATCAATTGTAAAACGGGAAAAAATGAAAAGATGGCGATTCCACCTGTTGCAATCATTAAAATTCCCTTTGGTACCATAATATCCGGACGGTGTGTACTTGGTATTAGATAAAGTACAAAACTTCCTATCGTTAATGAAAAGCAAAGGTATAACAATGTCTGACTAATAATTCCAATAGTAAGCATTTTCTATTTCTTCCTTTTCAAAATTAATAAGAAACTTCCAATAACGATAACTATCAGAATTCCAATAATAGAGGGTATAACATACGATGGTAATTTGTTTTGTTGAACATCTTCTTGTTCTGTTTCTATTCTTGTTTCTGTATTCTCTGTATTCGCCGCATCATCTGGTTGAGATTGTGGTTCCTCAGTATTTTCGGGAGCGGTTTCAGAAACAGGTACATCTACCGAAAATGACAACTCGCCTTCTATTGGGTGACCATCTGCACCGATAATCTTCCAATTTATTTGGTACGTCCCATTTTCTAATGGGTTTATTAAACTTCCTACCATCTGGAATTCGGATAATGTTATATTTTCAACGGGGATAGTATCTCCATTAGAATATTTAAGTTCAAATGTACTGTTCTGTTCGACTTTTGTTTCAAAATTTAGGGTGATTTGTTTTAATTCCTCTTTAATTACTTGTCCATTTTGAGGAATGGAACTTTCTAATCCTGTGTGAGCAAAAGTGTTGTTAACAAAGCCGATGAAAAAAATAATTGTTAACAGAGATAATTTTTTTAACATTAGTAACCTCCAAATAGTATTAACTTATTTACGAACTTAATTTTAGCAAAGTGTTATATCTAATTCAAAAAACCATTTGAATAAAATGTGACAAATTTGCAAACTTTCAACTTGATAATTATTGCTTGACAGGTTAGCATTCCTGTAGATTGTTATTTTTGAGCTTTGATAAAAATAGGGCTCCTCAGTAAGATATGAATAAGACACGACTCTAACTCAACCTAGGAGGAACCCTTACTATGAAGTTTAAAATGCAGGACAAACAAAATCAACTAATAGAGAGAATTACTGATAAACATATCGTTGTTGGTGTGGATATTGCACAACAATTTCACGTAGCCAGAGCTGTCAATTTCCGAGGGATTGTAGTAGGAGATCCAATTACGTTTCAAAACAATGAAGAGGGATTTTCAACCCTTTTAAACTGGATTGATAAGCTTAAGAGATTACATAAACTTGAGGTAGTGATAGTCGGTATGGAACCTACTGGCCATTACTGGATCAACCTTTCTAAATGGCTAATGAAACAAGATATTGAGGTCGTGACAGTCAATCCACATTTAGTAAAAAGAAATAAAGAGAACCGCGATAATAGCCAATCAAAAAGCGATAAGAAAGATGCCCTGGTAATAGCCGACATGGTGAAGAATGGTTACTATGCCTTTGTGAGGAATACTTCCGAGTCGTTTGAAAAACTTAGGGTCCTCATGTCTAATCGGGATGTGATTGTTAAAAGACTTGTTATCTCTATTAATCAATTGAATCGCTGGGTGGATATTGTTTTTCCTGAACTTAGACAGGTATTTAAAGATATCACTGCTAAAGGGGCAATCGCCACATTAAGGCTCTTCCCATCCCCAATGGAACTGGGTTCCATGAAGCCTGAAGAGATAGTGACCGGTTGGAAGTCACTCATGAAAAGGCAGCCTGGATTAAAGAAAGCCTATTTACTTCTCAATGTAGCCAGGAAATCTGTAGGTACAAGACAAGCTATTGAGGCTTACAAATTTCATTTAGAACAATTACTCGAAGAGTATGATCTTGCGGTTCAACAACTTGAAAGGGTTGAGCGTGCAATAAAGGATGAATTACCTAAAATTCCTTTTGCAAATAAGTTACTTATGATTAAGGGAATTAGTGATATTTCTTTAGCGGGTATTTTAGGTGAGGCAGGCGATTTAAGTGGGTTTTCACACGGTAATTCTTTACTCCGCCATGCAGGACTCCGCAAGCTCAGGGAAGTGGAAAGGGCAAATAGTCATTTCAAAGCGTGGAAGATCAAGGCTTAGACGGTTCCTTTATCTAGCCACTATGAGTCTAGTGATGAACAATCCGGAATTCAAGGCCATCCACTCAAATAATGTTAAAGTCAAGAAAATGAAAAAGATGAAATCTATCATGAAACTGGTAGGTAAGTTGGTCAGGATCTTTGTAGGAATAGCACGCAAAAACGAATCGTATTCCGCCAAGAAAGTCCAACCATTATCCGAGTTGGCAGCGGATCGAGTGTTGGCTTATTCGCAGGATTTCAAATATGTACGGAGTACCAGATTTATTAAACAAAAGGGCACTGACCCATCAGGTTAGCATAACTGGCCTCCACCCCTTGGACGGGCATGACGAAGGAATGATAGGGCAATTGACCCGTTGAGACATGGGAGGGAAAGCCTCCAGGGGCGGCGTGGAGAAGTACATTATATGGTATAATATGGAGTGGAATGCTACTCCTCTATTCAACTATGCCATCGCGTGGCCACTTGTCCTAAAACAACTCCTTTCTTTTAAGAAATATAGATTCTAGGCGGATGAAATCCTGCGAATAAGCGAGTATTCGTGAGATAATCGTAATAAACTGAGGGAGTTCAATAAATAGTATTACTAAATGAAATTTTATAGAAGATATTAAGTAATTTAAAAACCGTTCGGAATTCGAACGGTTGGATTATTTGTTAATAATTGGATTTCAATTTTTTGTATGTAGGGTGATTTTTCCTAATATTGAATTTTTGTAGATCCTTTAATCAATTTGTTTCTCTTCTTGACCGAGTTCCCTTAACTCTTTGTCAGATTTTTTCTTGAAAATATATATAACTCCTAGAGAGAAAAGAGATAGAACTAAATAAAATATAACAGTATACAACATTTGAATCACTTCCTATTTATATATAGATTGGTTAGTAATGGAAAGTATTTTGGGAATAGAAAAAATACCTTGTACTATAAAAGATTCAATTAACATATAAGCCAGGATTTTGCTCATTTTGAATAAAATAAAAGGTGGAAATTCGAATTGTTTGTAGTTGTAACTAATACCTTTTTTCGAAGGAATTAGTTACAGTTGTTTTTAAATATTCAATACCTTTTTAGTCCTTTAAAATAAAAGGAACCTTCCAACTTCATGTTAGCATAAAAATCAGGTGCTTGATATAATTCTATTAATAAAAATTAGAAAGACTATTCGTTTAATGTATAAATAAATTTAGAAGCACTCAAATAGAGTGCTTCTTTTTAAATAGAAGGGTAAAACGTCCTAGGCCTCTATACTATATCAAAAGTTTGCAGAAACTGTGCATTTTTCAGAAAAACTGGTGAAAAGTTAAAGGTAATCTCAAAAAAGCAAATATGTGTTATTTTAGATAAAAGAATAGATTGACTTTTTTTGGTTAAATATCATAATATATATGAGCATCTATTCATAGATAGATATTTGGAGAATTATTTAATACTAAAACAAGAGGAGTGTTCGTATGAAAAAATTGATTTTAGCAGTTTCTATGACTGGTGGTCTTATTGCTTTAAGTGCTTGCAGTTCTCAAACTACTAATTCAGAAGCAATAGTCCAGACAAAAGTAGGTAATATTTCAAAAGAAGAACTTTATACTGCCATGAAAGATAAATATGGTGAACAAGAACTTCAGCAACTTCTCTATGAAAAAGTGTTAGGTAATAAATACAAAGTAGAAAGTGAAGAATTAAATAAAAAATTTGAGGAATTTAAAGCACAATATGGTTCTAATTTTGAAATGATACTTGCACAAAATAATATAAAAGATGAAAGTGAATTTAAAAAAATACTTAAGTTTCAACTCCTAGTAGAAAAAGCTGCAATAAAAGACATAAAAGTTACTGAAAAAGAGTTGAAAGAAAGTTATGAAAACTATAAACCAGAAATAAAAGCAAGACATATTCTCTTAGAGGATGAGGAAACAGCTAAGGAAGTAAAGAAAAAGTTGGATGAAGGGGCCGAATTTGAAAAGCTAGCAAAGGAATATTCAAAGGATCCTGGTTCTGTTGAAGCAGGAGGAGATTTAGGGTGGTTTGGTTCAGGTAAAATGGTTCCTGAGTTCGAAAATGCTGCCTATTCACTTGAAATCAATCAAATTAGCGAACCAGTAAAAACTCAAAATGGATTTCATATTATTCAAGTTTTAGAGAAAAAGGAAAAAGAATCGTTTGAAAAAATGAAAAATGAACTCGAATACAATATTAAGGTATCAAAAATCGACGACAGTAAAATTCAAGAAGTTTTACAAAAAGAACTGAAAGACGCAAATGTTAAAATAAAAGATGAAGATTTAAAAGGGTTACTTGAAACTGCTAGCACCCAACAATAATTCTTTTAGAATTTCAATCCCTGTAGTAAAATTAAATAATGATCAGTTCACAATAAAATTTAATTTAAGAAGGATTTTTTTTACAGTATAAAAGAATGATTACCCGTTGGGCAATCATTCTTTTTTTATATTAGTTTTTTATCCATCTCTTCACTATTTTGGGGGTACTTCGTTTTCTTTTAACACTTTTGCAGTGTTTTTTGAAGGTTACTATTTATATTTGTCTAACTTAATTAAGGCCTCATTTTGGATTATATTTATTAAATCTTCTCCATACAATTCTTGTAGCCTTCTATAAATACTCAAATACATTTGGAAAATGTATTTTTCATCTTCTTTTACCTTCTCAAACCGAACGAGATTTCCATATTTGAGTCTTCTAAAGCCAAGTTTTAGTTCGACTTGTTTGTAAAAATCAACCTTATATTTTATTCCATACTCTTTCATTATTTCTTTTTGAGTATATAACTTAACTGGAAAAGAATTTATATGTAAATTCTCTTGTTGATTTTCAAATCTAACAACTCCATTTTCGTCGGTGAAATATTTTTTCTTCAAAATATCCGTAATTCTTGTCATATGAGATTGTAGAGTTAGCTTTTTGCCTTTTTCGTTACCTCTAGCAATCCTCTTTTTAATTTCATCAATAAATCCAGGTTCAAAATCATTTTCTGAGAATTTCTTGTATGAGATAACCAGCTCTACTGAATTGCGGATGTGTTCTTTAAAATTATCCTCAGAGAGAAGTATTCTCTTAGTGAACAATCTAGCTCTTCTTTCTTCAATCCCATTGTCTTTTGCGTATTTCATTAAAATCATTTTACTAAGACGGGTAATTCGAATATGTTTCACCTCAGGGACAATCGTATTAATAACATACGGACCTGTACAATTTAGATAGGTAGCAGCATCATCTATCGTAAGACGATATCCATTCTCAATGTAGTGAAGATATTCCGAACAAATATCCTTCCTACTTTTCGATTCGATTCTTATAAGATTTGTTTCTTTATAAGGTTTCTGTTCATTTTTTATTACTCGATCCATGTTAAATAAATCCCCTTTTATATCAAAAAAACGTGTTTAATTTATTATTAACATATGTTTAAAATATAAAAAAGAAATTAAGAAAAATGAAAAGGGGCTTATACGCTCTTATAATTCTTTTCTGTTCTTATAGTTTTCAAGGCATTAATTTATAATATTTCTTCAGGATTCACCTTAAATACATTAGCTTTGCTTATCCATCTAAATGGGTGTATTTGTTTTAATATGGTTGGGGAGTCTTCAACAACAGCTATAATGATATAACACAATTACCATAAAATTTTGATGTTGGGTAATTTTAAGGGTAATCACAAATTTAATCAATACAAAAACAGAGAAAATAGAAATTAGATATATTAGTAGAAACCATTTCACATTACTTTTCATGGATTTAGAACGGACGAGATTATATAAAACCCTTGATATTCCTGAGTTTTTGAGATTCATATTCTATGAAGTTTCAAGGGATAGCCCCTAGTAAACAATTATTTATGGAAATGTTTAAAAACAATTGATTATAATTTATATGAACATATACTCACGAAATAAGGAGAGGTTTTATTTGCTTGAATCATTCTTTTACGTAATCTTTTTGTTAATAGTAATTTGTTTGGTATATGGTTTATTTTTATACAAAGTTTATAAGCGGAGAAGAAGGTAATTAATATTAAAAAGGGAGAATATAAAATTATATGAATATGCAACATAAAGCACTTAGTGAACTTTATTTTGAATGGAACATACCGTTAATTATTGTTTGCTTGGCAATTGCTTTTTTATATGAACATAAACGAAAAACTATGGAGTTCCATCTAACAAAAAATCAAAAAATCAGCTTTCATCTTGGAGTATCGCTTTTAGCAGTATCATTGGGTTCACCACTAAATAGTGTTGGGCATTATCTTTTTTCTGTTCATATGTTCATCCAATCAATAATTTACCTTGCGGTCCCACCTTTAATTCTTTTCGGATTGCCAAAAAAAGAAGTGGGGAAACTAATTAACAAATATAAAATCGTAAGGAAAACAATACATATCGTTACAAAACCTGTACTAGCTATTCTTTTGTTTAATGTTGTTTTTTCGTTTTATCATGTGCCTTTCATTTTTGATTTTATAATGGGAAATCAACTTTATATTAATCTATCCATTCTTTTTCTTTTCTTTCTGTCTTTCATTATGTGGTGGCCTATTCTTCCACCCGTTGATAGTATAGAAGGTATGAAACCACTTTATAAAATAGCTTATATTTGTGGTATGGGCATTCTTCTTACTCCTGCTTGTGCCCTGATTATTTTTTCAAAGGATATTTTATATTCTTCTTACATGCATATGCCTAGACTATTCGGGATTGGTACACTGGATGATCAACAGGCTGGTGGTGCACTTATGAAAATTATTCAAGAGGCGATATATGGATCTGTATTGGCTGTCATATTTTTTAAATGGGCAAAAGAACAAAGAAACTTAGATTTAGAAAGTGAGATTGATAGAAAGGAAGAAGAGTATCTACAAAAATTTAGAAATATAGATACGGATTCATTAAGCTAAGATAATTCGAACGATTCAAACGGAGGAAAAAAGAAGACAGTTTACCAAAGCCTTGGATGAATAAATTAATTGACTTTGGTTCTGATAAATAGAGAACAAGTATACGGATTGAATCTGTCCAATAGGTATACCTCAAATATTCTATTTCGCTAATGTGCAAATAAAATGCCTTGTTCTGCATAAAATCAGTAGGACTAAAAAAGAAGATAAGCCCTTAGGCAATCGAAAAATCTTGTTGATTAGTCTAACTCTTTTAATAGGTAGAAAATATCAAAATATCTTTGAATGATTTTTTTATTTTTTATATGGAAGTAATTTTAGTTCATTCCGATAGGGAAATGATAACTTTAATAACCTACTAACAGGATAGATAGTTTTATTTGAAAAGAAACTGTAATAAAATTGTTTTAGTATTCGACAAAAACAGTTGTTATTATTTAGATAAGAGGAATTAAAACGACAAAATAACTGAAGAATACCTATATTTTTCAGATTCTAAATATAGTTAAAGGTGAGGTAAAAAGTGAAGAGTACAATAATTTCAGTTTCAGTTCTTACTTTGTTAGGGTTCGGTGTAACTTTATCAGAAGTGCCGACAAAAGTATTAGCTGAAGCTAATTTAGAAGACTTGAAGGAGCAAAAAAATGAGATTGATAGTAAACAGTCATCCATTGAATCTGAAATTGGTGATACGGAAAAAGAAGTAAACAAAATTAAAAATGAACAAGCAAAATTAGATGCTGAGATTAAACAGTTAGATTTATCAATTACCGAAGCAGAAGAACAAATGCTGTCAAAACAGAATGAAATTAGGGAAACCGAAAATCAGATTTCTAAATTAAAAGAGGAAATAAAGATAGTCGAAGAACGAATGGCAAAGCGTAATGAACTCCTAAAAAATCGCGCTCGTTCCTTCCAAGAGAATGGTAGTATGATTAGTTATATCGATGTTTTGACAGGAGCAAATGACTTTAGTGAATTTATAGATCGGGTAGAATTAGTTACCACCCTATTAGAAGCAGATAGAGCTATTCTACGAGAACATAAAGCAGATAAAGAATTGCTGGAGGAATCGAAGAAAAACTTAGAGAAAGAGGCGGAAAGCCTTCAAATAAAACTTAAAGAAATTGAAGTGTTAAAGCAAAACTTAAATACACAGAAAGATGAAAAAGATAAGTTAATGGCATCTTTGGAACTAGAGGAAAAACAGTTAGAAAACTATAAGATGGATCTTGAGGAAGAAGGACAGCTATTATCCTCTCAAGAATCAGCTATAAAAAGGGCAATTGAATTAGAACAAGAACGCCAAGCAAATAAAGCTAAAGAAGCCCAAAATTCCGGAAGTGGTGCTTCTGTTTCGGCTCCACCTGTTTCTAGTGGTTATTTTACAAGACCAACGAGCGGAGTTGTATCATCAAGTTTTGGTTCAAGATGGGGTGCAAATCATTTTGGGACAGACATTGCTCAAACAGGTACAGTACCTGTTGTTGCAGCTGCTGACGGGGTTGTTATAAATTCATACTATTCATCTAGTTACGGTAATGTGGTCTTTATATCCCATTCTATTGAAGGTGTGACCTATACAACAGTATATGCTCATATGAGCAGTCGTTTAGTTGGTTCTGGTGAAGTTGTTTCTAAAGGTCAAATGATTGGTTACCAAGGTAATACAGGTCAGTCATTTGGACAACATTTACATTTCGAGCTTCATAGAGGTGCTTGGAATTCTGGAAAAACTAATGCAATAAGCCCTATTGGCATTGTCCCATTGTAAATAATTATTAGATTATAAGAACTAAATAAAAGAACAACCTAGAGCATCTCATTAGGTTGTTCTTTTATTTATATAAGCATATGGATTTTTTTAAAGAAATATCTATTTTATTAGGTTAACAGACCGGTGCCCATTAAGTAAACTACTAGAACGTACAGTTTATCGTGTCAAAACGGGTGAGAATCGGAAAATAAGAATGCATCCTTTATTTATTTTATAAAATTTTATACTAATGCTTTAAATACATACCATTTGACCAAACAAATCACTGTTACCTTTTATCCTTTCGATGAATTTCTTTTAATGCCTTTATCCGTTGTTCATCCTCTTCGAAAAATTGTACCAGGCCATTTATACAATCCAACGTTTTCAGACTAAGATGGTGTTCAATCCTTTCAACTTCCTCATAGATTAAATCTTCATCAACCCCAATGATGCGAAAGAGAGATTCCAATAATTCATGTCTATAAACAAGTTGTTTTCCCATGTTTTGACCATATGGAGTAAGAATTATTCCACGGTACTTTTCATAGATTAAATATTTATTTTGATCTAATTTTTGAACCATTTTCGTAACCGAAGAAGGGTTGACACCAAGAACATTAGCTATATCAGACACACGTGCATACCCCTTATTTTGAATAAGTAAATAAATTTTTTCAATATAATCTTCCATACTAGGTGTAGGCATATAATCCTCCTATATATTCAATACCTTTATACATTATAACGAAATTAGAATAAAAGTTGCACATCATCAGTTAATGAATTATTTTGTTTTTTTCTGTAATTTCTTAATAATCTTTAGTACTGGTTCCCACATTTATTATTTAAAGTATCTACTTTAAATAAAAATTCAATGAAGTTAAATACTATATATAACTTGTGAATTTTCGAAGGTACTTTTAGAGGAGGATATGATGATTAATACAAATTTAAAGAAAGCTGAAAGAGGAGTTTGGATTAGTATTTTAGCATATATTTTTCTTTCAGTTATTAAGTTGATTTCTGGTAATATAGGTAATTCGGAAGCCTTAAAAGCCGATGGGATAAACAATCTAACGGATGTTATTGCATCGGTGACTGTTTTAATTGGGTTGAGATTTGCCCAAAAACCTGCTGATGAAAATCATAAATATGGTCATACAAGAGCAGTAAAGTGTACCCGTTGTAAAGGACATTTAAAAAAAGGTTATGCCACATCAAGTAGATGATTTCTGTATTCAACAGGGGTCATCTTCTTTAAATTCCATTGATATCTGAAATTGTTATAGTAAGTCATATAACTTCTTATTTCCCTTTTAAGTTCTTCTAAAGAATTACACGGTTTTATAAATGCTTCATCCTTAAAATGTCCGAAAAAAGACTCTTGTGGAGCGTTATCCCAACAGTTTCCCCTTCTTGACATTGATTGTCCTAGACCTAGTTTTTTTACGTGCTTCTGAAAATTGGGACTAGTGTAGTGTACTCCTTGATCTGAGTGAATAAAGGCTCCTTCTGCCAACTCTACTCGTCTATTATTCTTTAACTTTACTAATGTATCCGTAGCTAAATCCAATGTAAGTCGATTAGAAACATTATAGGCCAATATTTCATTCGTTGAACTATCCTTAATAGTGGACAAATAAGCTTTTTGTCCCTTACCGTAATATAAATAAGTAATGTCAGTAAGTAATACCTTACCTGGGATCTCTTGTTTAAATTCACGGTTAAGTAAATTTGGTTGTACCGAATGTTCTTGGGTAGCTTTTAACATCTTTTTATAAGGGTTGGCTCTTCTAATAGGGGTCCTACCAACAAAAAGCGCAAAACATACGCTAAGCAAATTTCGCCATAAAGAAAGCCGATTTTTCCTACGTTAAGGAAGTATCGGCTTTTCTTATTGTACACTAAAGTAAAAGCCCATTTTTTATTTGACATTAACGTTGCGTAATACCTTAACCTTGTAATGTGGAGGTGAATTACGCTGCTTACAACTGGAGAAGTTTATAAAATAACTGGACTTACTGAACGCTTGTGACTGCTAGAATAAAGTGTACAGTTTTTGCTTGATAAGATGAAACGCTTATTTACCCAAATATACCAGCAAAAAATATCAACCTATCACTGTAAAATGATCATAGTTCATACTTGCAGTGGAGGTTAGCTAGCGAAGGTGGATAAGTGGGAAATGTACATGGAGATAAAGCAATTATTAAAGCAAGGATTTAGTCAGACAAAGATAGCTGAAAAGTTAGGGGTTTCTCGAACAACTGTTTACAGGCACTTAAAGAGATCTCCTTCGGAGATGGCGGAATGGGTTGATTCTCTTCAGTATAAAAAGAAAAAATTAGATCCATATAAAGAACTGATTTTATCTTGGTTGAGAATGCATCCGGATATGTCAGCAGCACAAGTTTATGATTGGCTTTTAGAGAAATATAAAGATCTAACTGTTGGAGAAAGTACAGTAAGAACATATGTAAAAGCATTAAGAGAAGAATACAAAATAAATAAGGAAACATCTCCTCGAATGTATGAGGCAATTCCTGATCCCCCAATGGGAGAACAAATGCAAGTAGATTTTGGTCATACGAGACAAAAAACTGTTGATAATAAGGAAGCCAAACTCAACTTTATAGCTTTTGTCTTATCACATTCTAGACAAAAGTATAAAGAGTGGTTGGATAGACCATTTACAACACGGGATGTTATACAAGCCCATGAGAACGCGTTTAAATGGTATGGAGGAATGACCAATGAGATCGTTTATGACCAAGATAGTTTAATTGTTGTTAGCGAAAATGGTGGAGATCTAATTTTAACTAAAGAATTTCAGCAGTATAGAGAATCCAGAGGAATAAACCTTCGGGTTTGTAGAAAAGCTGACCCTGAGAGTAAGGGAAGAATAGAAAATGTAGTTGGATTTATCAAACAAAACTATGCCAAACATAGAGTGTTTCATAACATCGACTCTTGGAATGAGCAAGGATGGGAATGGCTGAACAGAACGGGTAACTATAAAATACACAATACAACAAAAAAGAGACCATTCGAAGTGTTCCTCCTGGAAAAGCAACACTTAAAACCAGTCTCCCAAAATATAGATATTCAAAATAACTATGAGATAAGTATAGCAAGATGTGTTCATAAGGACAATACTATTCGTTACCAATCTAATCGGTACTCTCTTCCACTTGGAACTTATAACAAATATGAAAAAGTATGTATCAAGGAAACGGAGACTAAAGAATTAGTTATTTATATACCTGATACTGGCGAAATTATTGCAAAACATTCAATTCCCGAAGGGAAAGGGATGTTAATAAAAGATAAAAAACATAGTAGGGATCGTACAAAAGGTGTTGGAGCATTCATTAATACAGTGGCTGAGAGATTTGAAGATAAAGAACTAGCCTTTAAATATTTAGAGAAGGTTAGGGAAAAAAATCCTCGTTACATTAAAGACCAGTTGCAAATCATCTTGCGCGAAACAAAAGGTATCGATAACGAAGTACGCACTAAAGCGTTAGCAGAGTGTTTAAAAAGGAAATTATACAGTGCAACTGATTTTGGCGATATCATTGCATATGTGAAACGTCAGCGCCAGGTACATGAAACAGTTATTGATAAAAAGAAAGAAGTTAAGACTTTGAACAGGCTATCAGAATGGGTTTTAGAAACAGAAGCATACAAAAGAAAAGTAGATACTTACACGGTTTTAATGGAGGTTGAATAGCGATGAGCCAAATCCAACAATTACAAGACATAATGAAAGGGTTAAGACTCGTTGAAACTGCCAAGCATCTCCCCCATTTGATCAGAGAAGCTGAGCAAAAAGACCTTTCATTTACTCAATTCCTGTTAGATGTCACTTCTTATGAGCAAACTCGAAGAGAAGAAAAGCAACTAAACAACCGATTAAAGTGGGCAACTTTTCCTTTCAGCAAAACACTTGAGGAGTTTAATTTAAAAGAACAAAAGTCTTTAAGCAACAAACAACTAAATAGATTAAAAGATTTAACTTGGATAGAACAGCTGTACAATTTGATTTTATTAGGGCCACCAGGTGTAGGTAATTATGGAAAGTTTTTGTTTATGGTAAGAAATAAGTGTATATGCCCTATTTGAATTGAAATATACGTTTATTTCTTTCCATAACACCTCACAATAGATTTATTAAAATCTAGGAGGTGCCATATGG
>NZ_JBHLUU010000122.1:0-95675 GCF_042433785.1 Robertmurraya beringensis
AGTTGATTTGTAAATCATTAGGGAAGCATGTGAACTGCTTCCCTTTCATTTTTGGACAGTGAATCCGTCAGTTTTAGGACAATCAACACCGTCAAGTTCTGGACATTGGAGAACGTCATTAACACTAACCAATAATAATTCGTTCTTTAGGATAATGAAACTTTTCTTTAACTGGGTTTCCACGAATGATAAATAGGAAAGAGAAGATACCTATACGGCCAATAAACATGACCAAAATTATGACTAGCTTACTTGCGACACTTAATTCGGAAGTAATCCCCATAGATAATCCAGTGGTTCCAAATGCAGAACAGACTTCAAAAAGGATTGGCATAAGACCTATCGATGGTTCTAGCACGGCAATGGTGATCACAGCTGCTGAACAAATCATTATAGCTGTTGTTATTACAATATAGGATTTAAGAATGTCTTCCTGCAGTATTTCTTTTTTAAATACTTTAATTGTATCTTTTCCCTTGGCATAGCTGAAGATACTAAGCATCATAATTGCTAATGAAGTGGTTCGTATTCCTCCCCCAACACTGCTTGGGGATGCTCCAATAAACATAAGTATACATAAAATGAGTAACGTTGGTGTAGTGAATTCATTCACGTTCATTGTTGATAGTCCACCACTACGAGACGATACGGATTGGAAGAACGCATAGAAGAAAGATTCATGCCAAGATTTCCCTGCAAAAAATGCGTTATATTCAAAAAGGATGATGAGTATGGTTCCAATCACTACTAATAGTATAAAAGTGGTTGATGTTATTTTCGTAAATAAGCTGAAACGGAAAAGGGTATCTTCTTTCCTAAATAAGAAATGCCTAACTTCAATTAATACAGGAAATCCTATAGCCCCTAACACAATTAAAATGATATTGACTAGTTGAACAAAGTAATCACCTGCATAAGGATGAAGGGATTTACCGGTAATATCAAAGCCGCCATTGGTTGTTGCACTAACACTCATAAAAAATCCGTGTAATAATGCTTCAGGCCAGTCAGGGTAGTAACGCAGTAAATAAGCACCTAAAACCAATGAACCGATAATTTCAATTAATATAATAAGGAAAAGTATCTGTCTCATAAGCTGTACAAGTCCTGATAAGGTCGATTGATTTTGGTCTGTCATGATTAATTTTCTTTCTCTGAGTCCAATTTTTTTTCCCATTACCAACCAAATGAATGTTCCCAGAGTCATAATCCCAATTCCACCAAATTGGAGGATGAAAGTTAATATAAACATACCTGTAGTACTAAACTTCTCTGCAATAGTTATTGTTGATAATCCAGTGACACTTACCGCACTTGCCGCAGTAAATAAAGCATCAACAAAAGAGAGCTCTTCACCTGGTTTTAGTGCAACAGGGATTAGTAAAAGAAGAGTAGAAATACCTACCGCAATGATATAAAACAACACAATAATTTGAACAGATGAAAGCTTTTCCATAAAGATTTTCGAACTAATTTTCATAATAAACCTCTTTAAAAATATTCTAAACATATTGTTGTTCCCATAAGTTCCAATTATACAAAAGATAATGGTAATCGGGAAGTAGTTTATTCAATTGCTCAAACAGTCATCTAGTATTATTTTAACAGAGTGAATGAGGAAACAATTGAAAATAAATAATAATTTGTAACTTTATCCAATTTTAATCGTATAGAAATAGGTGCTATATAAAAGATGGAAAGAAGGGTGAAAATGACTCAATATGCTCTAGAAGTTAACAACCTTACAAAGAAAATAGGGAAAAAACTGATTGTTGAAAACGTAACTTTTCAAATTGAAAAAGGGGAAATCTTTGGTTTACTTGGTCCAAACGGAGCTGGAAAAACAACGATCATTCGAATGATCGTTCACTTAATTAATCGTACAGAAGGAAAAGTAGTCATAAATGGACATGATCTAGATCAATCATTTAAAGATGCAATGGGTGAAATAGGGGCCATTGTAGAAAATCCAGAATTCTATAAATATATGAGTGGAATGAAAAACCTAAAGCATTATATGAGAATGGCTACTAGAGAGGTTTCAACTGAAAGGCTTGATGAGGTAATTCGCTTGGTCGGTCTTGAACAAGCGATCCACCAGAAAGTAAGAACATATTCCCTTGGAATGAGACAAAGACTCGGAGTTGCTCAGGCTTTATTACATAGTCCAAGCATCCTCATTCTTGATGAACCGACAAACGGACTTGATCCACAAGGTATAAGGGAATTTCGTGATTATTTAAGATTATTAGTGAATCAAGGGATATCTGTATTGGTCTCTTCCCACTTGCTTTCAGAAATGGAACTGATGTGTGATCGTTTTGCGATAATAGAAAAAGGCAAATTAACACATATATCCCGAATGAATGAATCTAATAATATGAGCCATCAAACAAAACAACAGGTAATGTTTGAGGTAAACAACACAGAACAAGCCTTTAATTTATTAGTAAATCAAAATTTGGGTGAAGAAAGAAAGGTAGAGAGAGGATATTTATATGCATCTATGGATCGGGAGACAGTTGCTAGGGCAAATCAGTTGTTTGTCTCCAACGACTTACAAGTGTATGAAATTTCTTATATAAAAACATCACTTGAAGATCGCTTCCTTGAGATTACAAATAAAGAAAAGAAGGAGGAATCGATGTGATCGGACTTATTCAAAATGAAATGATAAAAATCTTTGAGAAACGGGCAAGTTGGATTTATATTGCTATACTAGTAGTTGCGATGGTGATTGGTGGATTTATTTATCAAAGAGTAAATGGAGAAGTAGATGAAAACTGGCGTGAAAATTTAGAAGCACAGAATGCTCAGTATAAACAAGAAATCGAGCAAATTCCTGCCGACCAAGATCCCACATGGCTAAAAGACCAAATCAAACAAAATGAAAGATTTCTCGAAGAAAACATAAATCCAACTGCAAAAACCAATTGGCATTTTATGAACGATGTAGTTATTGGTGTAACAACACTGGTGACCTTGTTTTCTGTGATTGTTGCTAGTGCGATCGTCGCTGCTGAGTTTTCAGATGGCACCATTAAACAGCTATTAATAAGGCCGCATAAAAGATGGAAAATCTTATTGTCAAAGTATGTGGCAGTAATAATTAACGCATTGATTTTAATGGCAGCATTATTTATCTCAGGTTTCATTGTAGGAATATTATTTTTTGGGTTTGGAGATTTTCATACACCATTTTTCGAATATACCTTAGACGGGCAAAAAGAGGCCGTACTTGGAACACAGTTTCTCTTAAAAACAGTCTATTTTCTTCCTAGCTTGCTTATGATTACTACAATTTCCTTTATGCTATCCACTCTCTTTAAAAGTCAGGCTGTAGCAGTAGGCATAGGAATTTTTGTTCTATTTGTCTCATCTACATTAGGAGGGCTTATTATCATGCTAGCTGAGGAGTATACGTGGGCAAAGTTTCTTATTTTTCCTCATCTGGACTTAACTGTGTTTGCCTTCCAAGATAAGATTTTGCAAAATATTACCTTAGCTGGTTCCCTATCAATTCTTTCAGTATATTATATTGTGTTTATGATTGCGACGTTTGTTTATTTTCAAAAACGTGATGTGAGTATATAAAACAAGGAGAGAGGTAGAAATAGCTACCTCTTTTCTTTTTGTGATAAAGTAGGTGTAGCATTTCTTAACGAAAGTGAGTGTTAGAGAAAAATGACAAACAAATTATATTATGAAAATGTGTATCAATCCACTTTTGTAGCAACTGTTACGAAAAGTGAAGAAGATTATATTGTTCTAAGTGAGACTGCCTTTTATCCTACTGGTGGAGGACAGCCATGCGATACGGGAACGATTAACGGAAAAATAGTTTCGAATGTGGAAGAAGTAAATGGGGAAATTCGTCATTATATAAATGATTCCATTCCTGTTGGTTCGAAAGTAGAGGGAATTATCGATTGGGAAAGAAGATTTGATCATATGCAGCAGCATGCAGGACAGCATATACTCACAGCCGCATTTGTAGAATTATACGGTTATGAGACAACTAGTTTTCATCTTGGGTCAGAAAAAGTCACAATCGATCTCAATGTAGAGAATATCTCTTCTCAAGAGTTGGAAAAAGTCGAGCAATTAACAAATCAGATCATTCTTGAACACAGAAAAATTGAGACAGTATGGGTTTCAAAAGAGGAAGTAAATCAATATCCTCTACGGAAAACACTTTCAGTTGAAGAAAATATTCGCTTGGTGATCATTCCTGAATTTGATTATAACGGTTGTGGAGGTACACATCCACAAAATACAGGTGAAGTTCAAGCCCTATCTATCTTGGGTACTGAGCGGCAAAAGAAAAAGACAAGAATTGAGTTTGTTTGTGGACACCGTGTTCGAAAGCAAATACATGATAAAACAACTGTTATCTCAAAGTTAACAAGTCTCTTACACGCTCCTCAAAATGAACTAGAGACTAATGCTATTCGACTTATTGATAGAAATAAAACACTTGAAAAAGAAATTAAGTCTTTACAGGATACCATTTTTCAATATGAAGCTCTGGAGTTATTAAAAGATACAATAAAAGTAGGAAACCATAGAGTCGTTCAAACTACATTTAAAGATAAGGGCCTCCAAGAACTACAAACCATTGCCCGATATGTGTTGGCTAACGATCCTGAAGTCAATGTACTTTTCGTTTCAGAAATTAATGGGAAACTACAATTTGTTTGCCAAAGAGAACAGGCCGCTATAAATATGAAATACCTTGCTCAATCAATATTACCAGTGATCAATGGAAAGGGTGGAGGAAATGAAAAAAAGGCACAAGGAGGTGGAGAGGCTAAAACGATAACTTCTGATGCTCTACTTACAATGCTTTTGCACCAATTAAAGTAAATATTTCCAGGTGAAATTTAAGAATACGATAATATTATTATGTAAACTAAAAAACGTGAGGGATTAGCTTTGAATGAAGATTTACTCCAAAAAGCAGAAGAGTTTCTCAATCTTTGCTATTTAGAACTAGAAAAAGATTCTGTTACCTTGTTAGCAAGAGTGGAAGAAGTAAAAAGTTCGATTCGTAAGACGGGAACATATGAACATACATATGAAGAACTTTCTCATGGGGCAAAGATGGCATGGAGAAATAGTAATAAATGTATAGGACGTTTGTTTTGGGAATCTTTGATTGTTAAAGATTATCGACATTTACATGAAGCAGATGAGATCATTCATGCACTTTTCGAACATATCAAATTTGCGACAAACAATGGTCATATTAGACCTACTATATCTATTTTTAAACAAGAGACAAAGGAACATTCTGTTCGGATTTGGAACCACCAGCTTGTACGATATGCTGGATATGATTCACAGCACGGATTGATTGGAGATCCTCATTCTATTCCATTTACAAAGGTGTGTGAAGAGCTTGGGTGGGAGGGGAAGCATACAAATTATGACCTTTTACCTCTAGTGGTTCAAGTAAATAATGAAAAACCAAATTGGTGTACTATTCCTCCGAGCCTCGTTCTTGAGGTCAATCTTTCACATCCGGAATATGAGTGGTTTGAAGAACTAGGATTAAAATGGTATGGTGTACCGATGATCGCTGACATGCTTCTTGAAATTGGTGGAATTCATTACACGGCTGCCCCATTTAATGGTTGGTATATGGGAACGGAAATAGGGGCTAGAAATTTAGCGGATGAAGATAGATATAATGTGTTGCCTATAGTTGCTGATTATATGAAATTGGATATGTCTAGAAATAATAGTCTTTGGAAGGATCGAGCGCTACTTGAAGTAAACCGAGCGGTGCTATATTCCTATAAAAAAGCTGGAGTTAGTATTGTTGACCATCACACCGCAGCGGCTCAGTTTAAGTTGTTTGAAGAAAAAGAGAAAGAAAAAAGACGAAAATTAACAGGCAATTGGACTTGGTTAATACCCCCTGTTTCTCCCGCATTAACCCATATTTTTCACCAACAATATGACAACAGCACTCAATTGCCAAATTATTTTTATCAAGTAGCTCCTTATGAAAAGAAATAGATTTTGTCTATTTCTTTTCGTTTTAAATAAAACGCTTCCATTACAAAAGGACTATTGTTAATATAGGTATAAAGTATATCCTATAAATGGGGGAGCAATCATGAATATCACTGTTCGAAAAAAAATTATAGGTAGTTTTGTAATTGTTTTAATTATGTTAGTAGTTGTAGCAAGTGCTGGAATTTTTCAACTTTATTCAGTAAACAATACGTATCAATCATTCTTAAAAGAAGAAGTAGGTCAAAAGTTAGAAGTGAAAAATCTTCAAGAACAAATGATTAGAAAATCAGCAGCCGTTAGGAGCTTCCTACTCACAGGAGAAGCTGATTATCTTACAGAATACAATGAGGCAGTAAAAAGCTTTGATAACTCTATGAAAAAGTTAAAAACAACCATCACTGATAAGGAGTTATTAACTACATTAACTGCTCTTGAGGAAATGTCAAAAAATGATTCGAAGTTTGCTCAAGACCAAATACAAATGAAAAAAGACAACGATGAACTAGGGTATTTAATCCTAGCAAAATCAACTGCACAAACGTTAGGCATGCAGTTTAATGCAAAAGTAAATGAACTTCTATCTATTCAGGAAAAACATTTAGAACGAGTGGTTTGACTACAAAAAAAATAGATGGAATCGTTACAATAATGATTGTTATAAGTGCTGCTGCGATTCTTGTGGCATTAGCACTAGCGATGATTATTAGCCTACAGATTGCAAAACCAATTGTTCATGCATCTAAGGCCATTGAGAAGGTAGCGAGTGGGGATCTTTCTATTGATGAAATTCAAGTGAAAAATAAAGATGAAATTGGAGCCATGATACAGTCTGTGAACTTAATGGTTTCAGGACTAAGAGAAGTAGTAGTGCAAGTGAGAGATTCATCAGCTCAAGTTGCAGCGAGTAGTGAACAACTAAGTACAAGTGCGCAGGATAGTACTCAAGCAAGTGAAACAATTTCTCATATTGTTGAACAAAACTCAGAGGGTATGGATATGCAACTGCAACATTTAACCCAAATTCACTCATTAATTGAAGAGATGTCTAGCAATATAAACTTAATTACAAAAAGTAGTGAAAAAATGCTCGTCACAGCCGATAACACGTTTAATGTTACTGATCAAGGAGCATTATCTATCGAAAAAGTTGTTAACCAAATGAACCTTATCAATGATGGAGTTTTGAATGCTTCACAAATTATTCGTCAGTTAGGGAGACGCTCGAATGAAATTACTTCTATCCTAAATATGATTACCACCGTTGCAGATCAAACGAATTTGCTAGCACTAAATGCAGCAATCGAAGCGGCGAGAGCAGGCGAACATGGCAAGGGTTTTGCTGTAGTTGCAGACGAAGTAAGAAAGCTCGCAGAGGAATCCAAAAAATCAGCTGATCAAATTACAAAGATGATTTCTTATATCCAATCTGAAACGGACCTAGCTGTTTCTGCAATGGAAGAACAGTCTCACAAAGTGTCTGAAGGGTTTGAATATAGTCAGGATGCAAAGAAAGCGTTTGCTCTTATTGGAGAGTCAATGGGAGATGTGATTGAAAAGGTATCAGACGTTTCATGTGCCATCGAACTACTTAGTATGCATAGTACAAATGTCGTGCAAGCAATTGGCGAGGTTAAAGAAATCGCAGAAGAAAGCGTTGCAACAACAAGAGAAGTAGCAGCCGGGACCGAAGAAAACGTTGCTACTCTCCAAGAAGTAACCGCTAGTGCTCAAGACCTATCAGGAATGGCTGAAACCTTACAAAAGTTAGTCCACCGATTTAAGATTTAAAATAGAAAAGCATCTAGTTTTAGTTATCAAGACTAAAAATAAATAAAATCAATGATAATAAGCCGTATAACATATTAGATATATCTAATATGTTATACGGCTTTTCTCTTAATTCTTTAACAGGGCTGACGAATCAAAGAGAACCTTTTTATAATTCAAGTTGAATCGTTGTTATTCTTTTCGTTTCATCAATCCATAAATAGACGTTTTTACACTTATGAGCTAAATATCTTATAGCTAAATTTTTTATTAATGACTCTTCAAGATTCCAGTCATATAGTTGAAGAGTAATTAGGGAATTATTAGAGGTTTCCTGCAAAAAGTTTAGAACAACATAAAAATTATCATCTTCAAACTTTTCAATAAATTGAGGATGCAATTTATAAACTTTTTGTGGCCGCCACTCATAGGATAAGTCATTATTAATTGATCCATAAAGGCTCTTAACTATTGGGTTTAACTTACACGAACGTATTTCAGCTATTGATTCTTTGTTTGGTTTAGTGAGCATTATTTCAACGGGTTTATTATGTTCTAACACAACTTTTCTGCTATTAAAATGTGCAACAATTTCTCTTAATGTTTTTTTTGTGATTTTTCTATGAGGTAGAGACAATGAAGTCATGCTGTTTTCGTCTTGGGCGCTTAATAACACAAAAAACTGAGTCAGTATAGAAAATTCCTTGACAAGTGTTTCTTCATTATCAAGTGCCCTGATTTTAAAATCAGAAATTTCTTCCGAAATATTGGACGGTATTGTTTCATTTTCTTCCAAGGCGCTTAACCATTTCAAAGGTAACAACTCCAGTCCCTATAATTTAAATTTATTTAACCTCGAAGTATGACCATCCGTTTGCCCATGCTCCATACACACCATTTTTAACAGTGGTAAATGTACCTCCAAGTCGGGCACGATATGCACCGTCAGAGAGAGTAGTAGATCCTTCATTTCTAATAGTAGAACTTGGTGTATTAATTCGATAATTGAAAGGTAAAGTTTTATGGGGCTCCCAACCTCCATTAAGGAAGCCATGGTCTTTTTGAATTTCTACAGTTACATTACTATAAGAAATTACATCACCACCAACCTGAATTGTCCAAGGGCAATATACGTTATTGCTAATAGAATAACAAGAGACTGTACCACGAGCAAAGTCTAACCCGAAAGTTGAAACCCCTCCACCAGTACCAGTTTTTTTATTAATTGGAGCATAGTCTGTAGTCGCAGTATTACCAACGGATGTTACTTCTGTCGAAGCTGCCTGGGATTGATTTGGAAATGAAGAGAATAAGAGAATCGTAAATAGAAAGAAATACAAATATTTTTTCAAAAAAAATACACTCCTATAGTTTTTTACAATAATGAGAATTATTGGTTAATAGTATTGTACTTTAAAAAAATGCTTCTACCAATAGAATCCAAATATTTTAAATATCTAACTGCCTCAACTACCGGCAATCCTTCCTCGTCTAAAAGAATGTATCTTTTTTTATTATTATCTAGTAATACCTCTTGTACCCTCATTTTCTCACCACATCCCTCTAATAAATTATACATATTAAACTATCAATAACTAGTATTGTTTATCTATTTATTATGTACAAAAATAACAGAATGAAATGACATTCTGACTTATTAGCCTACTAATATTGTAGTATATTTAATTCCAACTAGATGCTTTTCTATTTTATTTTATATGATATAATGAGTACGAAATAATAAACTACATACGAAGAAACCACAAGGGGAGCGTTATGCTGAGAGTGAACGTTTGTTCTGACCCTTTGAACCTGTTAGATAATTCTAGCGCAGGGATGTGGACTGACTGAATTTTTCTTGCAATCATGTCTCTCTACACTCTCCTTGAGGTTTCAGAAAAAGGGGAGATTTTTTTATGGGAAACAAACGACTAATTATGATGATTGAAGCTTCTTTTTTTGCAGCTTTTGCACTAATTCTTGACCTTCTACCATCGATCAAGCTATCGCCTAATATTTCTATTTCATTTGCGATGCTACCAATTTTAATTATTGCTTTTAGATGGGGATTCCTTGCAGCAACAGCTTCTGGCTTTTTATGGGGACTGTTACAAATTGCTATGGGTGATGCTTATATTTTAACTCCGTTACAGGGTTTCATTGAGTATTTTCTTGCCTTTGCGTTTATTGGATTTGCAGGTTTCTTTATGAAAAAAATTCAGGTTGCACTAACTGAAAATAAGAAGAAAGCCCTTCAATGGATCATAGTTGCCACATTCGTCGGAAGTGCTGCACGTTATTTTTGGCATTTTATCGCAGGATTTTTATTCTGGGGAGAAAATGCACCGGATGGGATGTCGCCACTCTTATTTTCACTAGGTGTGAACGGTGGTACCATGATTGGGGCCGCCATCTATTGTTCCATTGTTTTATTCCTTTTAGTGTCAAGTTCTCCAAGATTCCTGTTACACAAAAGGATTTCCTCAGAGAACGTAAAAAAAATATCGTAATTTAACTCTCGTCCAATGTTTTGGACGAGTTTTTTGTATGGTTTTTCCTATATGTGAGAAACTATCCAAATAACTAACATTCAAATGGAGGCTTTCATGAAAAAAACTTCATTTATCATGATCCTAGTCATTTTTACAATGTTTCCTCATCATGGGTATGGCCAGGAAATGAAAAAGGCAGCTATTATCATTGATGATTTTGGAGGTGGTGTAGGAGGTGTAAAGGATTTTTTAGAAGGTGACGTACAAATAACGGCAGCTATTATGCCATTTAATGAACTTTCAAAAAAGCATGCAGAATGGGCATATGAAAATGGTTTAGAGATCATGGTACATTTGCCCATGCAGCCAAAAAAGGGAAAGGCCTCTTGGTTAGGACCAAAGCCAATCACCAATGACTTATCAAAAGAAGAAGTAAGAAAGAGAGTCATTGATGCGATCGATAGTGTTCCTCATGCTATGGGCTTAAATAATCATATGGGCTCCCTCGTCGTTGAGAATGAGGAGATTGTCCGAGTGATTGTTGAAGTGGCAAAAGAAAAACAGTTATACATTGTTGATAGTGCAACAAGTCCAAAGTCAAAATTCGAGGAAATTACTGAGGAATTGAATGTACCTTTTATTAAAAGGGATGTCTTTCTTGATGATATCTGTTCGGTAAATCAAGTGAAAAAACAAATGCTTATTCTTGCAAGGATTGCGGAGAGTAGGGGAACCGCTGTTGCGATTGGACATGTTGGTACATCGGGCAAGGTATGTTCATTAGGTGTTACTGAGTCAATGCCTGAATTTAAGCAAAAGCATATAAAGGTCGTTCCTGTATCCGAGTTGTTATCAGACTCCATTCGATCAAAGTATTTTCATCTATATTAAAAATGGCTGTCCAGTGGGAGAGATTCTCCATTACATCGGACAGCCTTGTTTTTTATTGATACATGCTTGGTACTTGATTTTGTTCGACATTCACATCGTCTGAAGTATATAAAAGAATGGATACGGAACCACCTCTCACTTTGGAACGAATCAAGATAGGATGTTTATAATTATTCATAAAAACAAAGTCAGGACCGTACCAACTTACTGTTGCATCGCGACCTGGAGGAACATAAGGAACGCGTTTGGAATGGGAATATCGTTTTACGATTTTTAACCCTGCTCGATCCACAGCATTAAAGAGTGTAGAAGATACTTGGCAAATGCCTCCGCCGACCCCCTCGGAAAGCTCACCTCGAACAATAATAGGAGCTGGCATATATCCGCGTTCTTTTGTCCGTTGACCAACCACCTCATTAAACGAAAAAGTCTGACCTGGAAATAGGACGAAGTTATTGATCGCCTCGGACGATTTTCGTATATTGTTTGTTCTTGAGGTATTGTAGCTATTGAAATATGTGACATAATACCCGATGGCTTGTTGGCGTATTCTTGACAATAACTCACTATCTACCTCAGGATAAATCGGTTTTTTAGGGACTTTAAGCGTTTTGGCACCTTTACTATAAAAATAGGAGTGATATAGGGTATGAAAGGATCTCTTATTCAGTTGATATCCCAGCTGCTCTGGCTGTAAATTTCCATAATCATCAAGATAAGCATTTTTCGGCTCTATGTATACTTGTTGGGAAAGTTCAGCAGTTAATATATCAAGATGATGCAAGTCCATATGCGGAGTATTAGGAAGAGGAAAAACTAGTTCTTCTCGATCTACAGTCATTATGGGTTGATCATTATCAATCAATGTGAGTACATCGTGATCGGTTGGTTGTTGAATAAGCATGAGAATAGATAAAAGTCCAGTTAATTTCAATCGTATCATCCTTCCGCTAAGGTACCATGAGTATTATTCCAAGTTCACGATTACCTTATACGGGGTTTGAGAAATGAAAAAAGACTGGGAATTCCCAGTCTATCGTTTAAGCTTTTTCAGTTGTTTCTTGCTTTTGTTTAGGCCAGCTCTCTACCCCTTTTAAACCAGGAATACTATCTTCGAAAAACACAGGGTCAAGACCTTGCTTGCGTTGTTCAAGGTAATTATCAAGTGTTTTAAAAGCAATATTTCCTAGTAAACCAATGGCAATTAAGTTTGTAGTGGCCATAATGGCCATTGCTAAGTCAGCTAGGTCCCAAACAATTTGTAAGCTAGCAACGGCCCCAAAGATAACCATCCCAACGGCTAAAATTCGGAAAATAAGAAGCGTTGCCTTACTTTTATGAATAAATTCAATATTTGCTTCTCCATAGTAGTAGTTCCCAATAATTGAAGAAAATGCAAACATGAAAATGGCAATGGTTAAAAAGAGACTAGCCCAACTTCCAAAATGTTCGCCTAAAGATGCTTGCGTTAATTCAATACCTTGAAGGCCTGTGGTGTAGGAGTCTGATAGTAAAATAATAAACGCCGTCGCAGTACATACTACGAGGGTATCAAAAAACACTCCAAGTGCCTGTACAAAACCTTGCTTGGCAGGGTGAGATACGACCGCAGTTGCAGCAGCATTTGGTGCACTACCCATACCCGCTTCGTTTGAGAATAAACCTCTTTTCACACCCATCATTATAGCCGAACCAACGCCACCACCAACTGCTTGGTCAATGCCAAATGCATTTTTGAAAATAAGTGAGATAACGCCAGGTAATTCTTGTATATTAGTAATGATGACGTACAGAGCTAATAATATATAAAAGAAAGCCATGATTGGTACAATGACTGATGAAAATCTAGCAACCCGTTGAACTCCACCGAAAATAATAATAGCTGTTACAATAGCTAAAACGATACCTACAAGTAGATTATCAGTCCCAAAAGAACTTTTAAAGGATGCAGAGATCACATTACTTTGTACCGCAATGAAAGTTAGTCCAAAAGAAAATATGATACCAAAAGCAAATACTTTACTTAATCCAACCGATCCCAGTTGTTTTCTCATATAATAAGCTGGACCGCCTTTAAATCCAGTCCCATCTTTAACTTTGAATATTTGGGCAAGAGTACTTTCTACAAAAGCACTCGCACCTCCTAAAATCGCAACGATCCACATCCAAAAGACAGCACCAGGACCACCAACAGCTATTGCCATTGCGACTCCAGCAATATTACCCATGCCGATTCTTGTAGCAGCGCCTATAAAAAATGCTTGCAATGAAGAGACACCTTTTTTATTAGAAGGCCCAGTATTTTTATCTTTTAATACGTGAAACATTTCTCCAACCTTTACGATTTGGACAAATCGCATTCTAACAGTAAAATATAAACCAAGGCCTAGTAGCAAGCCAATTAAAATATATGACCAAAAAATATTATTTGCTTGTCCAACTATTGTTTGAATCCATTCCATTATACTTCCTCCTGATGTCGAAATTTGTACTTTTGCACATTAGTTGAATTATCTAGAAAATCAATTCATCTGTCAATCCTAATTTCGTTGAAGTAGATTAAAACGTAAAAAAGACGTTCTAAAAGAACGCCTTTACTGTGAATTTTCTACTATTTCTAGAACCTTCACTTGAATTTTTGATACTCTTAGTTCATCCAACTCTATAGCGGTAAATTGAACTCCATTAAATGTGAAATGTGGCTGTTCATTTTGGTCAGGGAATCTACCTAGTTCCCCAATGAAAAAACCACTTAATGTTTCGTACTGATCTAAAGGGAGACCTAATTTTAACACATCCTCCACGTCATCCAAACTGGTTGTTCCTAGGATGTGATATTCATTGTCGCTAATTTTTTCAATTTCAATTTCTTCTTCTTCATGCTCATCATATTCATCAAAAATATTTCCGACGATTTCTTCAAGAAGGTCCTCAACAGTTACAATACCGTCAGTTCCACCATATTCATCTAAAACGATGGCCATATGAGTTTTGTTTTTCTGGAGTTCCTTAAACACATCGTCTGTTCTCATTGATCCAATAACGTAAAAAGGAGGACGGATGATGTTTTTCATTTCAAAAGGACGATTATCTTCGTGCTCCATAAATTCAATTAAGTCTTTCACATGAAAGATACCTATTATGGTGTCCATATCTTCCCCGTATACAGGGAATCTCGTATACTTTTCTTCATTAACGATACGAACGACATCTTTAATGGTTGCTTCAGCAGGAATGCCAACTATATTTGTTCGGTGAGTCATGATATCTGTCACGTACGTATTATCAAAAGCAAATATATTGTTGATCATTACGCTTTCTGTTTCTTGAATGGTTCCTCTTTCCTTGCCGATATCGAGCATTAGTTTGATTTCTTCTTCTGTTGCATCCTCATCTTCTGCATTTGGGTCAACACCAAAAAGACGAACGACAATATTTGTTGATCCAGTGAGTAATTTTACAAACGGCGCAGAAACCTTTGACAAGGTGGTCAGTGGAATAACGGCTATCATTGAAATGGCTTCCGCTTTTTTCATGGCCAAACGTTTTGGAACTAATTCTCCAAATACGAGAGTAAAGTAAGACAAAATGATCGTAATTACAAAAACAGAAACGGTACCAAGCATTCTTTCTGATAAGGGTACTCCTAAAGCAAGTAGCAGTTGAGTAAAGTCGCTAGCAAAGTTCTCAGCAGCAAACGCACTCGCTAGGAACCCAGCTAATGTGATGCCAATTTGTATCGTTGCCAAAAAACGACTTGGTTCACTTAATAACTGGTGAAGCATCTTAGCCTTCTTATGCCCTTCATCAGCCATCACTTTAATTTTATTATCATTTAGGGAAATGAGTGCAATTTCTGAAGCGGCAAAAAAGGCATTTAATAAAATTAATACAACTAATATGACTAGTTCAATGGTCAAAACAAAATCATCCTCTTAAAAAATTTTCAACTTCTATGTATTAAGTATTCTTCTTAAGCGCGTATAAAATACTGCTCCATTCTAATATATGAAATGAAAAAAAAACTGTAAAGAAAAATACTATTATTTACTAAGAAAACATCAACTTTATTTCGCAATTGAGATTTTTGACAATAAAAAGGTGAAAACATTGTCTTATTTTGCTGTTTTTTCATATATAAGAAGTAAGGAGGTGAAAAAATAAAATGGTGAAAATATTTTTGGATCCAGGTCATGGTGGAACAGATCCTGGAGCGACTGGTAATGGACTTCAAGAAAAAAATATAACACTAAGTATAGCTTCTACCATTCGTAATTTTCTTATCAATGAATACGAAAATGTTGAAGTACAGATGAGTCGAACGGGGGACCAAACCGTGAGTTTAATTTCCCGAACAAATGCAGCAAACAGCTGGGGAGCTGACTTCTTCCTCTCGATACACGTAAATGCAGGTGGGGGAACTGGATTTGAGAGTTATGTTTATCCAGATGCAGGCGCCCCTACAACTACGTACCGTCAAGCTATACATGAGGAAGTTCTTAAAGTAGTAAACTTCTCTAACAGAGGACAAAAGCAAGCTGATTTTCATGTACTAAGGGAAACCAATATGGATGCAGTCCTTACAGAAAATGGTTTTATTGATAACACTTCTGACGCTGAGAAGTTAAGAAGTCCGGCTTTTATTACAAGCTTGGCAAGGGGGCATACGAACGGATTGGCTAGGGCGTTTAATTTAAGAAGAAAAACGACACCTGATCCATCGACTGGACAAAGAGTTTATCGAGTACAAATAGGAGCATTTCGAAATAGAGAAAATGCGGAAAGGCTAGCTGAAAGAGCAGTTGCGAAAGGTTTCGAGACCTATGTATACCAAGAGGATGGGTTATTTAAAGTCCAAATAGGCGCATTCGCAGATAGAAAACGAGCTGAAGAGTTAGCAAATAGGGCAGAAAGAGAAGGCTTTGATGCATTTGTTCATCAAGGATAACCGAAAGCACTTCTAAATGGAGTGCTTTTCTTTTTATGGACAAGTTTGGTGGTCAAGTGAACAACGGTTTTCGCATAGAATGTATTTTTTATGAGTATACATAGAAGAAAAAGTTGAATTTGTTGCTGTAAGGGAGGGGAATCGGTGAATAATGAGGTCGTGCAATACTACGTTGTGAACGAGGACTTAAACCTGGCTCCGGGGAAACTAGCCTCACAAATTGCCCATGCTGCTACTATATCCACCATAAATATGGTCAGCTCCAAGCAAGCTAGGTTTCCTGATTACTTTGAATACTATGTAGAATGGTACCAGTCAGGTATGAAAAAAATGATATTAAGGGGCAGTGAAAACGAGCTAGAAACGTTGGTGGAAAGCGGTTTTTATGCGGTTCATGAAAAAGGAGTCACTGAAGTGCTAAATGGAAAGTTATCGGTAGTTGCCTTACCACCAATGCCTAGACTGTTAAGTAAAAGATTCGTAAGCCAGTTTAAACGGTATTAATATAAACGGACGGATTTCTTAAAAACAAAACTGCTCACTTGATAAACAGGTCAGCAGTTTTTTTATTTAAGTGGGGAAATTGTGAAAAGATCCTCCTGGATAAGAAGGATTACAAGAAAGTTTGTGGAATAGTATACAGAATATTGAGACAATGTGAAATAACTCCTTCTCTTTCTGTATATATTTAATAGTAAGAATAGAATAAGGAGGAGAAAAATATGGGAAAGATACTGAATACATGGTCATTTTTCATGGTTTTACTTTCTGGAGGCCTCGTATTTGTTCTCTCTACTAATATACTTACTTCTTACTTTATCCAGTGGGTTGGTGTTCATCCGTTAAAAATGATTTATTATTTTACAATGATTGTATTCTTCGTCGGTATCATTGGTTTTTCAGGTGTTACCAATTGGAAAGGGGCGATAAGAAGTGTTATTACCGTGGGCCTAGCTGCATTTATTATCGTTTTCTTGGCCTATATCATTTATGTTGGCAATTTACCTGAGTAAAAAGGAGGGGACAACAATTGCGTGACGTTGAATTAAAGGCGATTTTTGACCATCACATTGCACAAAAATATTTGACTAGATCAGGCATTTCCCATGCGATTGCTGTCGCTTATCATTCCTTTCACTTAGCAAAGAAACACTCAGTACCCGTTGATTTAGCAGCAAAAGCTGGGTTGCTGCATGATATTGGACACTTCACCTGGTATAAAAATGGGAAGTGGGATTATGAAATGTATAAAAAATATGATATCCATCCTATAAAAGGGGCTGAACGCGCTCATAAATTATTAATCCGCCTAGGTGAAAACCCCGCGTCAGCAAAGGTCATTTCTCATGCCATTCTTTTTCATACCGATTCATTCTTACCAACTAATACAATCGTTAGAACTCCCTTGCAAGAAATCGTAAAAAAGGCGGATGAGATGGATGAGGAAGAAGGGGGATTGCATCATTATCGAACCATTTCAAATGAGAGGGCAAGAAAAAGTTTAGAAAGATTAGATCACATGATTGATATCGAGTTAAATGGGGGATAAACCACTTTTCTACTACAGAAAAGTGGTTTTTTTTGTTGGAAATGGAGTATGACATCAACTGTTACAAAATCGCCACAAATCAAAAAACGTTGATATATCAACGTTTGTAAGGGTTGAGATTCCGAGTGAATGCCGAAAAATAGACCTCTAAGGGAATTTTCCGAGGCTGATAGGGAAATCCCCCGATACGTTGAAATGAGATCAAGACATAAAATGAGGATAACTTAAATGTTGATTTTTCAAGGAGGAGCTAAAAAATGCAAGGAGAACTTTCAGCAAATAAAAAAGCAACACATTCAATTGAACGCGCGTTTGCTTCTAAGTTTGCCAAATCTATGTTTATAAGTGTGTGCGGACTAGCAATTTTATCATTTATCGGAACGAGAATGTTTACTCATATCGATTTAAACCTATACGGATACATGGTTGGCACGATTGTTTTTTTAGGGGGATTCTTTTATCGATTTATTGCTTGGGGAGAACGTCCACCTACAAAAATCTTTATTAAAAAGGGATTAAAACTTCTGTTTAGAAAGTCAACCCCTAAAACGACTACAGAACACTTAGTCACCTACCGTTTTATCTGGAATCGCGGGCTCTATCGCTGGACTCAACATATTTTAATGGGTTGGGGTTGTGTAATAGCAGCATTCGTTACCTTCCCACTAGTGTTTGGATGGATGTACTTTACAATGGAAGAGAACGGATATTATACGGTCGTTGGAATGGGAATTGACATCATGACTATTAAAGCAGACGGTGTTTTAGGCTACCTTTTCTATAACGCTTTAAACATTTCTGCAGTTATGGTAATCACTGGTGTTTGCATGATAATTTACAGACGATTGAAGAACATGCAAGCACGTGCGGAACAGACGGTGG
The DNA here is from genome assembly GCF_042433785.1 of Robertmurraya beringensis. Lineage (NCBI taxonomy): Bacteria > Bacillati > Bacillota > Bacilli > Caryophanales > Bacillaceae > Robertmurraya > Robertmurraya beringensis. The sequence continues at coordinate 18,554 of NZ_JBHLUU010000122.1, forward strand.
TTTACGACTTTTTGCCATTATATTTACTACTTTTTGTTAGTATCACTGGGATTGCATTGACGTTTATCAATATGTTTTTACACGGCTGGGGTCACTCGGTCATGTCATTAATTCATCAATATTCCGTGATTGTTACCTTAATATATTTACCATTTGGAAAGTTAGCACATATTCCTTTCCGTCCTGTAAGTATTTTTGCTAGAAACTACCGTGAGCATTATGCTGAGCAGTCAATGAAGCATTGTAAGGTCTGTAGTGAGGAATTTGTATCTACTGAACAATCAAATGATGTCGTCCATGTACTAGGCGTGAACCATATGGAATTTAAAAAGGAAGACTTCCATCTTGCGGAATTATGTCTTCCATGTCGGAGAAAGTACCGTATCGCTCAGTTCTCTGGCTTCCCTACACATGAAGTGAAAGTTAAGGAGGCAAACCAGAATGCAAAGGGATAAATTTTTTAAAGAAGTAAAGAACTTACATCATCCAAACGAGAAACTAGTAAAAACTCATTGTAGTTATTGTGGAATGCAATGTGGGATGAATTTACGAGTGAATACAAAAACAAACAAAATTATTGGTGTAGAGCCACGATATGAATGGCCTGTAACAGTTGGGAAAATGTGCCCGAAAGGTGTAACAGCTTACCAACAAACGAATCATGATGACCGGATTCTACGACCGTTAATTCGTGATAATCAAGCGTTAAAAGGAACAAAAGAAGGTTTCCGTGAGGCAAGTTGGGAAGAAGCATACACGTTAATCGTAAAGAAATTCCAAGAATTACAGAAGAATTATGGAAAAGATAGTCTTTCAGTTTTTAGCGGAGTATCAATGACAAATGAGAAATGCTATTTAACTGGAAAGTTTGCTCGTGTCGCACTAGGCACAAGATATATTGATTATAATGGCCGCTTCTGTATGTCAAGTGCAGCTGGTGGATTTATGAGATCACTAGGTGTCGATAGAGGCTCAACGATACCTTGGACAGATATACATGAAACAGATTGCTTGCTTATAGCTGGAAGTAATACAGCTGAATGTCATCCAACCTCTATGTTCCGCATTTGGAATGTACAAGAAAGAGGAGGGTACATCATCGTGGTTGACCCACGTGAAACACCCATTGCAAGAAGAGCGGATCTTCATTTGGATCTTCGTCCAGGTACAGACCTTGCCCTTGCAAATGGAATTCTCCATCAATTAATCGAAATGGGCCATATTGATGAACATTTTGTGAACAATCACACAAATGGATTTGAAGAGACAAAGGAATTAGTAAGAGAGTTTACCCCAGAATATACAAGCGAACTTACTGGTGTTGCTCCAGAGAAGATTATTAGAGCAGCTGAGATATATGGAAAAGCTCCAAATGCTGTAGTTATGTTTGCTCGTGGAATTGAGCAACAGCATAAAGGTGTTGACAATGTGTCTGCGTATACCAATTTAGCGCTCGTAACGGGCAAGATTGGTCGTCCAAAATCAGGCGTAGCCACTTTTACTGGTCAAGGCAATGGGCAAGGAGGACGTGAGCACGGGCAAAAGGCGGATGCACTTCCTGGTTATCGTAAGATTGCCAATCCAGATCATGTTCGAGAAGTAAGTAAAGTATGGGGAATCAAGCCGGAAGAGATGCCGCAAGCTGGTGTATCAGCATATGAGATGTTTGAGCTGATGACAGATAAAACGATTAGAGGTCTTTACTTACTATGCTCAAACCCAGCAGTTAGTGCTCCTAATCTTAACTATGTGCGAAACGCTTTAAAAAATCTCGATTTTATGGTTGTTGCAGATTTTTACCTTTCTGAATCAGCTGAATTTGCCGATGTTATTCTTCCAACAACCACTTGGTCGGAGGATGAGGGAACGGTCACCAATCTCGAAGGTCGAATCATTAAGATTAATAAAGCCCAAGAGCCTGTTGGTGAATCTAAACCAGATTGGGAAATTCAAGTTGAGCTTGCTGAAAGACTTGGAAGAGGTCAATACTTCAGCCATTTAAAAACAGCAAAAGATGTCGGAGACGAATTCCGCTTAGCCTCTAAAGGTGGTTATGCAGATTATTATGGAGCCACATGGGAAAAGATCGAGAAGCAAGATGGGGTGTTTTGGCCTTGTAAAGATGAGGCTGATAAGGGAACACCACATATGTTCTTAGACAAAAAGTTTTATCATCCAGATGGAAAAGCCAAGATTTGTGCACTTCCATACCGACCACCAGCGGAAGAGCCATGTGAAGAATATCCATTACGTTTAACAACTGGACGGGTGGTGTACCATTACCTATCTGGAAATCAAACGAGACGAATTCAATTTTTACGGGATATGTGTCCAGAACCTTATGTTGAGGTACATCCTGATACTGCTTCTAAATATGACATTCAACATGAAGAGGTCGTCCGACTGTTCACTCGACGTGGAACCGCTGATTATAAAGTGAAAATAACTGAAGCTATTCGAAAAGATACGGTGTTCGTACCATATCACTTTGGTCACGATCAATCTATTAATCTCCTTACTATTGCTGCACTGGATCCGATGTCAAGAATGCCTGAGTTTAAGGCTTGTGCCGCACAAATAGAAAAACTAGAAATAAAGAAGGTGCAATAAATGAAGAAGAGGCTCTATCTAGAATTAGAAAACTGTATCGGCTGTCGTTCTTGTCTGGCTGCCTGTACGCAGTGCGGAGGACATGAAGAGAAAAACAGAAACTATGTATATGATGTGAATCCTCTTGTAAACCGTCAGACGATGCCTCTCATGTGCCTTCATTGTGTCAATCCGGCATGTGCAAGAAGCTGTCCCGCTCAAGCGATCCAGATTCATGAGACGGGTGCTGTATTGTCTGCATTGGTTGAAAAGTGTATTGGTTGTCAAAACTGTACGATTGCTTGTCCATATGGAATTCCCAAATTTGATACGGAACAAAATCTTATGTACAAATGCGATTTGTGTATTGACCGGACAAAGGATGGTATACCTCCTATGTGTGCAAGTGTATGTCCATCAAATACATTGCAGTGGCTAACGGATGATGAAATAGAAGCAAAGCAAAAGCAGTTCAATTTAGATAATGGTAAATGGGTTACAAGTATGCCGTATCTTGAAGGCGAAACAAATGTACGAGTGAATCTCCCTGGTATTTTACAGGGAGTAACCAAGTTATTTTAGGAGGGATTATCATGACACATAAAAATAATAAAATCCCCTTTAATGAAGATAATTATACCCACAATATCAATCGGAACAATGAAAGAAAGCTAGACCGTAGAGGATTTATGAAGACTTTGGTTGGAGCAGCTGGTGTATTTGCTGTATCATCTCTTCCGTGGGGAGGGGTGGCAGCTAAGGAGTTGTTGGGACTAGGAAACAAGGAATATCCTCACAAAAAGATTGTTGATATAAAAAGTATTCCTGTTGGTCATTCCGTGGATTTTAAGTTCCCAGGTGAACATGACGATGCCATACTAATTCGATTAACCGAAACAAAATATGTTGCTTATCAAAATGCATGTACTCACCTTCGTTGTCCAGTATTTTGGGAAAAGGAAAAAGGGGAAATGCTTTGCCCTTGCCATCATGGGAAGTTTGATGTGGAAACAGGAGCACCAACTGCCGGTCCTCCTCGTAGACCATTACCTGAAATTGAAGTGAAAATAGAGAAAGACGCAGTATATGCAGTGAAGGTGAAACGTTATGAAGTGTAATTTCAATTTTGCTGCCCTATTAGTCATTCTTATGTTAAATATTGTATTTACACAAAAAATGGTGCACCAGTATTATTTTGAGAACTATGTAACTGCCATTATTTATTGTTTCTTAAATCTAATCTTATTCCCTATTGCTATTTTTATTTACAAACAAGATCAAAAGAAGGCGTGATTACCAATGAATTCTGAAACCTACTTAGACTTCTGTTTTGTAAGAGAGCATGCTGGAGAATTCTCTAATCTCATTGATCAATTGTTAACTGAATTGTTTAAAGGAATGCGTGTGAATTGGTATCTGGATGAAAAAGTAGCTGATGGAGCAGATGTCGTTGTTGCAGAGATCAAAGGAATGACTCGATTTCAGTCAGAGGAAGAAGTCATAGAGCATATCGAGACACACGCACAAGATGAGTTCTGGTGTTATCTCCAAGGTTTTAAAATGTTTGTTTATCCTAATGGGAAAGGATGTGGGAGCAGCTGTGCAGGGCATTAATATGGAGGATCTAAAAATCTTTGTCAATCAAACGGTTGAACTTTCTATCCAAGATTATGCTGGAGAAGAACAGGCAGCACCATTTATAAGAAAATCATTAGTTAAAGTGGGAATATGCCCTGACGAAACACATGTGAGAATCTACTTTGATGACAAAAATTTCTTTGCTATTCCTAGAACTTCTCAAGTCACGGTTAGTGAAAAGGAATGGGTAGCGTTTGATGAAGCTAGTAAACTATATTATGTAATTAGAAAGGTTTGATAAACATGAGTAAAGGTAGAATCACTCATTGGAATCCGGAAGATGAACAGTTCTGGAAAAAAGAAGGTAAAAGACACGCCAAAAGAAACTTATTAATCTCCGTTCCATCGTTAATGATGGCATTTGTTGTATGGCAAATATGGTCGGTTGTGGCAGTACGCTTAAATGATGTAGGATTTAATTTCACCCCTGAACAGCTGTTTACTCTTGCTGCTATGCCTGGACTAGTGGGTGCAACTCTCAGATTTGTTTATACGTTCGCAGTAGGTAAGTTTGGAGGAAGAAACTGGACCGTATTTTCTACGGCTATACTAGCTATACCCGCAGTTGGTATTGGATTTGCTGTACAAAATCCTGACACACCATATACCACAATGCTCATCCTTGCTGCTTTATGTGGACTTGGTGGTGGTAACTTCTCCTCTTCTTCAGCGAATATGAGTTTCTTTTTCCCGAAAAAAGAAAAAGGAACTGCACTTGGTATTAACGGTGGACTAGGAAATATGGGTGTATCAGTTGTTCAATTCGTGACTCCTCTCATTATTGCATCTGGAACATTCGCTTTAATAGGTGGAAGTCAAACATTGCCAACTGGGGAAAGTGTTTGGATTCAAAATGCAGCTTTCATTTGGGTCATTCCGATTGCGATTTTAACGGTTGCTGCTTGGTTTGGGATGGATAATATTCCAACGGCAACTCAATCAGTAAAGGATCAATTTATTATCGTTAAGCGTAAGCACACTTGGATTATGACGGTTTTATATGTTGCTACTTTCGGTTCCTTTATCGGGTATTCTGCAGCATTTCCTTTACTACTAAAATCTCAATTTCCAGAACATGTTGGTTTAGCATTTCTAGGAGCATTTTTAGCAGCAGCCGCAAGACCTGTTGGTGGCTGGATTTCCGATAAATTAGGTGGAGCTCTTGTCACTGCTTGGGTTCTTGTAGTTATGGCAATTGGGGCTTCAGGAGTTATCTACTTTACAAACGATAAAATGTTTACAGGATTCCTAGCATCGTTCCTTATTCTATTTATTGCTGCTGGTTTAGGTTCTGGTTCGACATTCCAGATGATTCCAGATATCTTTCCTGTAAAAGAAGCAGCTCCAGTACTAGGATTTACTGCTGCATTTGCAGCCTATGGTTCATTCTTTATACCAAAACTTTTCGGTTGGTCAGTTAATCAGTTTGGAACACCAGTAAATGCGTTTTATTTCTTTATCGCGTTTTATGTGATATCCATTGCATTAAACTGGTTCTACTATCAACGTTCTTCTGTAAGCACAACACCTTCGAAAAATGTAGCATAATCAAGGCATATGCCCCATCGTTTGTTTTCATACAATGATGGGGTATGTGTCTATCTATATTTATAGGTTAGGGGGAAGTACCTAATGAAAAATTCACCGACGAAAAATCAAATTAGCTCATACATTATCCAATCACAAGAAGAAGAAATTAAACGTATTGCACTTGAGCTTCATGAAGGTGTTGGGCAAACCCTCTATAGTATGTATACTGGGCTTCAATTTATTGAACAGACCTTAAACAGTTCAAATCTGAAATCATATGTGAATGAAATGAGTGAATTACTTGAAAAAACAATACAGGAAGTTCGACTTTTGTCAGTAGAGCTTCATCCTCCTACGTTAACAACACTTGGGTTAGTACCAGCAATGAAAAGCTATTTACGGATGTTTACGTCAACCTACGGAATATTAGTCGACCTCGATATTGAGGGAGAGGAGCCGAATTTGGCAGAACCGCATAAAATATCCCTTTTTCGAGTATGTCAAGAGGCGTTAGGGAATGTAGCAAAATATGCGGACACGCATTTTGTGCAGCTCGATTTCTCATTTGGAGAAGAAAAATTAAAAATGACAATAAAGGACAATGGAAAAGGTTTTAATGTTGAAAATGAAATGCAGCGTTCAAGTGGATTAGCTGCAATGCAAGAGCGTATAAATTTAATTGGGGGCCAATGCGTGATAACTTCTGAAATAGGGGTAGGGACTACAATTGATGTTCTTTTACCGCTATAATAAAAGGATATAAGGATGATCCTTTTAAGAAGTCATGGGGGGGGGCTTACCTTGATTAAAATAATTTTATGTGATGATCATGCTGTCGTTAGAATGGGATTAAAAATGCTTTTAAGCAACCATCGAGAAATGGAAGTGGTAGGAGAGGCATCTGAGGGAAACGAAGGGATTCAGTTAGCCCAAGAGCTAAAGCCAGATGTTGTCGTAATGGACTTAAGCATGCCACACGGCAAGGATGGGCTATCAGCGACATCAGAGCTAAAAAAGCTTCTGCCAAACGTACAAATCCTTATTTTAACGATGCATGATGATGAAGAGTATTTATTTCGGGCGATTCAAGCGGGTGCTTCAGGATGTATTTTGAAAAGCGCACCACATGATGAATTGTTAGGAGCCATAAAAATGGTTGCAAAAGGTGATGCGTACTTACATCCATCGGCCACGAAAAGGCTAATGGAAGAGTATATCGACAGCGCAAAACAAGGGAATCATGATACATTTAGTCTTCTTTCTGATAGAGAAAGAGAAGTATTAACTTTAATTGCAAAGGGTTATGCCAATAAAGAAATTGCAGAAAAATTGACCATTTCTGTTAAAACAGTTGAAACACATAAAGGAAATCTTATGGAAAAGCTCCAGATGAAAACTAGACCTGAACTAGTTGCATTTGCACTTAAAAAAGGCTTGCTAGGCTATGGAATGTAAAGGATGTATTCAATGGATATGGATAACTTGTACAATCAGACATACATGAAACAGGCTTGCGAACAGCTTCAAGAAACGATTGAATGTGACTTTGTTGGTTTAGCTTTTCAAGAGAGCAAAGGACCGAATATTGGCTGGAAATTTGCTTCCGGGAATAGCAATGATAAATATGAAAGAATCACCTTAAGGTATGGGAAAGGAATTGCCGGTAGGGTGCTATCTACCGGAAGACCCATGGAGATAAAATATTTTCCACAGAATATACTAGGAAAAGCTTTAGAGTATCCTATCCTGTTAGCAGAAAAACTGATTTATGCTTATGCTTTACCTATACTAATCAATGGCATACCTAAAGGTGTATTGCTTGTAGGATTTAGGTCGGAAACATGCATCAGTGACGATGAAAAAAAGTTAGTTGAAAAAGCTGCAAACGATCTTATAAAATTTCTAACAATGGAAAAGTTGTGAAAGAATTCTAGAGGGAGGCTATAGAGTTGAAGGATCAATCGAGGATCATCACCGAAAATCATCACTCACCTAATCCTCTTAATGAACTATCTGAAGAACTACAAAAATCTGTTCAAGAATTAACGGATTTCAAATTTGCACTAGACTCCTCATCTATCGTAGCAATTACAGATGCTAAAGGTCGTATTACGTATGTAAATGATAAGTTTTCTCTAATTTCTAAGTACTCTAGGGAAGAACTGATCGGTTCAGATCATCGAATTATTAATTCAGGCTTTCATCCGAAGTCCTTCTTTAAAGACCTATGGAAAACCATATCATCTGGTGAAGTATGGAATGGAGAAATAAAAAATCGTGCAAAAGATGGTACATATTATTGGGTAGACACGACCATTGTTCCATTTCTAGGTGCAAATGGAAAGCCGTATCAGTATTTAGCAATCCGTCATGAGGTCACAGAAAGAAAAAAAGTAGAAGAAGAGTTACAAAGTATGATGACAAAGATCATCGAGGTACAAGAAGACGAAAGAAAAAGGCTCTCAAGAAATCTTCATGATGGGATCGGGCAAAATCTGTATAGTCATTTAATTTCAATAAATATTTTACAATCGCAACTAGAGCACCCCTTACTTGATATACTTCAAAAAGAAGCAACCGAACTTATTGAAGAAGTCAGAAAAATATCCCAAGAATTAAGACCGTCTGTGCTCGATGACCTTGGTCTATTACCTGCCATTCGTTCCTATTTAACTCGTTTTTCAGAGAATTACCAGATTGATGTTCAATTTGATTGCTTTTTACAACAGCGGCTTTCATCGAATAAGGAAATTACTATTTATCGTATTCTTCAGGAAGCATTGATCAATATTCAAAAATATGCAAATGCGGAGCAAGTTTCCATTATTATTCGGGAGATAGAGCAAGAGGTTCGAGTGATTATTGAAGATAATGGACAAGGATTTGATCCTTCAAACGTTACTAGGGGAGTTGGATTATTTAGTATGGAGGAACGTGCCCGTGCGGTAAAAGGGGAAGTTCATATTCATTCCTCTCCTGGTAAAGGGACAAAGATTGTTTTAGAAATTCCATTATAAAAAGATTGACAAAATTAAGGAAAATAACATAAAATTAGTATATAAATTTTATAATATCTCCTAAAGGGGAGTAGCTTTTACAGCAGAGTCGTCACTTCAGAGGAAACTCTCGGCTTTGTTGGCAACACATATTTCTGTTGTTAGCAAGACCTTTACCAAATGGTAAAGGTCTTTATTTATGGTCTTTACCTCCAAGGTAAGGTCCATTTTTATTTTATTGATAATAGGATAAGGATAAGGGTAACTAAAAAATATTGAGGGGATTGGAAAACGATGATTTTGAGAAAGTATATGTCATTATTAGGAATTGGATCAGCTACGATAGACTTAAAGCTGGATCATACAAAGTTTCAACCAGGGGAGTGTGTCACTGGACATTTTCATATTCAAGGAGGAACGATTGAGCAGCAGTTAAAAAGAATTGAATGTGATTTAGTGATGAAGAATGAAGAGGAAAACCAAGAGGTAATCATTGAGAGCTCAACGATTTATACTACACAAATGATTGAATCTCAAGAACAAAATCAATTAAATTTCAGATTTACCTTACCAGATAAACTTGAAAAATCTTCTTCAACGATCAAGTATCGATTTAAAACTAAGATGATATTTGATGCAGGAGTAAAAAGTGAGGATCAAGATCTAATTCATATCCAGTAAGAGCTTTAGGAAGGGGAATCGAGTATGAAAAAAGCTTGGAGAAGAGTAGCATTTGTGGTCAAATTTTGGAGATTCTTACCCTTCATTAGAGAGTTTTATTTTTCACGAGATATATCATTCAAACATAAGGCCTGGCCAATAGCACTTATTATTGGTTATCTCTTATTGCCAATGGATGTGATTCCAGATATATTTGCCATTTTTGGGTTTACGGATGATTTATTATTCACAACCTTCATCCTACAAAGACTAGTCAAAACGGCTCCTCCATGGTTACAAGAAAAATACAATCTAAATGATAAAAAAATCATCTAAAACAAATTCCCCAGCTACAACTGGGGAATTTACCATTTATCGAAACCAACCCTTCCGTTTAAACCAAATATACATACCTCCCCCAATGATAAGCATAATGAAAAGTATAAGAAAGTATCCGTATTCCCACCTGAGTTCTGGCATATGTTCAAAATTCATTCCATATATCCCTGCGATAAAGGTAAGTGGCATGAAAATAGTTGTAATAACTGTAAGTACCTTCATTACTCGATTGGTTTGGTGGGAGTTATATGAAATATAGCTATCGCGTATATCAGCAGTGATTTCCCGGTTTGCATCAATCATTTCAGATAGTTTCAGCAAGTGATCATATATATCTGCAAAATACTCTTTTTTCCCTTGAATGGTTTCTAGTCTGTGCGAGTTTAACATTCGGTAAAGAAGATCTCGCATGGGAATAATCGTATGTCGTAGGCTTAATAAATCGTGTCTTGTCTCAAACAACTGATCAAGCAGTTTCTCCATTGATAAATGATTCGAATTGTCTTCTATGTCATTTAAAGTATCTTCAATCTCATATAAAAAGGAGAAATAATTGTCAACAATCTTATCGAGCACATAGTAGAACACTAAATAAGGATTCCAGTCCTTGATCTTGCGTGAATGAATTAATTGCTCCCAAACCTGATCAATCTCTGGTGACGGTAAATGGTGATAGGTAACTATAAATTGCTTTTCAACAAAAAAATTAATTTCTTCCTTTTCTAGGCTTCCCTCACCTAAGCGATGGGTAACATAAAAGGTATGCTGATCATAATAGTCCAGCTTAGGTCGCTGAAGCTTATTAACACAATCTTCAATAGCGAGGGGATGAAATTGCAAAGGGTCCTGTAAATAAATCGTTTCTTCCTCACTTGGCTGATTGAAATCAATCCAATACCAAATCCATTCGTTAGGATTAAAATGACGGAAACTAATATCTTTTATGGTAAAATCTTTTGTAATGCCAATCATACGAATCATAGGAATCTCCTGTTACAATAAGTATCTATAGAGTTTGGCAATTTTTCTTTAATAAGGCGGAGTGGACGAATGAAAAATTATGTTAATGTTATGGAGGAAATTGTAATCGCCTTAGTCACCATGTGTATGGTTGGACCTGATTATCAAACATTTTGTAAATGTGATAAATGTAGAAATGATGTTATCGCACTTAGTTTAAACAACCTCCCTAGTCACTATGTAACAACAGAGGAAGGTAGAAAAATGGTATATGAAACACTTAACACAATAGAGAATCGAAAATGGATTAATAAAAAAATTATCTCAGCCATTCACGTTGTTGGAAAGTATCCGAAACACTAAACACACAATTGTTGAAGATCGCTAAAACGGAGGAAGAGATGCTTTTCCTAAAGGAATCACTTGCAGAGTAAGGAAGCGCACGGATAAATTGCGCTTCTTTTTTGTTATAAGAAGGGTTTTAAAATTACTCCTTTGTTTTTAAGCGTGGAAGAGATTATTTTTGCCATTTCAACGGCTTTGTTCCCGTCACCATGTAAGCAAATAGAGTCTGCCTGTAGTGGAATCTCACTCCCTGTAATGGTTTTTACCCTCTTTTCAAGAACAAGCTGAAGCACTTGATGTATGGATGTATTTTCGTCGCTAATGACGGCACCTTCCATATGCCTTGGAGCAAGTGTACCGTTTTCCAAGTATGCTCGGTCGGCAAACACCTCATTCACGGTTTTAAGACCCAATTTTCTTCCTGCTTCAATTAATTTACTTCCGCTTAATCCATACAAGTATAAGTCAGGATTCACCCGGTAGACAGCTTCTACAACAGCCTCAGAGAGTGTCGCATCCTCAGCGCATAAATTATATAAGGCCCCATGAGGTTTTACATGTCGTAATACACCACCCTCGGATTTGACAAATGCATCTAATGCACCGATTTGATATATAACATCATGATAGGCATCCTTTGGAGAGATTTGTATATTTCTCCGACCAAATCCTCTTAAATCAGCTAAGCCTGGGTGCGCTCCTATAGATACCCCATTCGTTAAGGATAATAAAACAGCTTCTCTCATAGTAATTGGGTCGCCTGCATGAAAACCGCAAGCGATATTAGCCGAAGTGATATATTTCATCATTTCTTGGTCATTTCCAAGCTTATATACACCAAAGCTTTCGCCTAAATCACAATTCAGATCAACTTCCATGTTGAATCACTCCTTTTAATCCTTCTTTAATGATGGTCTTTTGAACCCGCATAAGATGATTCATCCTACCATATAATTTTTGGGATTCTTGTAAGGTGATCTCTTCAAAACTTACCATTTCTCCTGGTTTTTTTTGTGCTAGGTAAGGGAGGTCTGCGGATGCGATTTGTGCTATTTTCGGGTACCCTCCAGTTGTTTGTCTATCAGATAGAAGGATGATAGGTTGCCCGTTTGGAGGAACTTGAACAGATCCGTGTGCCACTCCTTCAGTAATAAGCTCCTTCTTTGTTTGTAATTGAAGAGGAGGTCCATTTAGTCGGATTCCCATTCGATTTGAATCTTTATTGATTTGATAGTCAGACGAGATAAACGCTTGGTGACTACTGTTAGTAAATAGGTCGAATTGCTTTCCTTTTGTAAATCGTACTTTTCTATTTTCCGTCACATGATTATGTAATTCAGGGGAGAGCTTCCATTGGATACGATGTAATAAATAACTTGATGGAATCAATAATCGATCTTTAGCTTTTAAGGGTCTCCCATATTGTCCTCCGATTTTTGACCTGATATCTGTACTTCTACTCCCGAATTTGGAAGGTGAATGGATACCTCCACTTACAGCAAGATACGCCCGACTACCGTTTCGAATAGTAGAAAATGAGAGAATATCTCCATTTGAAACCTGAAGAGTTCTTCCGTTATCTATTTTAATACCATTTAAAGTAGGGGATAGGTCTGCACCACATATTGAAATGACTGCTGAACATTGAAACAGTAGAGTAGGACCAATAAGGGTGATTTCAATCGTTGCTTCGTTTTCTTCATTGCCCACAAGCCAATTAGCAAGACGATGAGAGTAGAGGTCTAGCGCTCCTGAAGTGCCAAACCCCTTGGCTTGATAGTGGAACCGACCTAGATCTTGAATGGTTGTGAGGAGACCAGGCTTAAGGACAGTTATACTCATGTGATACCTCCAGTTGGTCATACTGCTTAGCTGTTATCGGATAAAAACGGATCATATCTCCTGGAGCAAATAATGTAGGCTCCTTCTTTTCAGGATCATAAATTCGAATCGGAGTCTGACCAATAATTTGCCAACCCCCAGGACTATCGGTCGGGTAAATTCCCGTTTGTTCACCAGCAATTCCAACAGAGCCAGCTTTCACTAGTGTTCTTGGATTTTCTTTTCTCGGCGTAGCGATTGCTTTAGATAGCCCACTTAAAAAAGGGAATCCTGGAGAAAAGCCGAGAAAGCTAACTTGATAGATTTGCTTTGTATGAAAATGTATGACTTCTTCCTCGGTTAGGTGGTGAACTTGCGCAACCTCTGTTAAATCCAAAGAAAAAGGAGGTTCATAGCATACTGGGATAAGAAAACAATTTCCATGTCCAGTGTCGGTTTTAATACCTTTTCTCAGTAATTCTTGAATAATCATTTTCATGTGCTGATATGGATAATCTGATTTTATGAAAGAAGGTTCATAATGAAGCGTTAAGCTTGTGTACGCAGGAACTAAAGCGATCATTCCTGGTACTGTCTGTTTTAAGAGTAAATGATACGCGGAGTGGACGAATTCATTTGCGCTATCACTTAACCCTGTTGCATGGAATTCGATCATTAGTGCCATATCACCTAAAGGAGTAATTGAAAAATCCATCGAATCACCTATTCTTTTCGTCATTACTTTTATTGTAGTAGAAAAATAGGAAAAAAAACATAAAAAAGTGTTTAGCTTGTTAGGCTAAACACTTTTTGCGATTACCTTAAAACATTGAAGTAACGGGCTTCCGGATGTGAAAATACCATGGCTGTAACAGAAGCTTCAGGCTCCATCATAAAACCTTCTGTTAATTGAATGCCTATTTCCTCAGGCTTCAGAAGCGAGAATAGCCTTGCTTGATCTTCAAGATCTGGACAAGCTGGGTATCCAAAGGAAAAACGTTGACCTGTATATTTAGCCGAGAATCGATCTTTCATCGTCATACTAACCGGATCTGGGAATCCCCATTGGTCACGCATGAGGCGATGAATAAACTCTGCAAATCCTTCAGCAGTTTCTAACGCTAAAGCTTGAAGAGCGTGGTTTTCCAAGAACTTACCAGCCTTTTTTAATTCTTCAGCAGCCTGACGAATCCCTGTGCCAGCAGTTACTGCAAAGAAACCGACATAATCCATTTCACCAGAGTCAACAGATTTAACATAATCTGCTAAGCACAAATGTGGTTCTGATTCCTGACGAGGGAATGTAAAGGTTTCAATAATTTCTGAATAATTTTCAGGATTATAGATATAAATACTCTCATCTTTTGATTGAGCAGGATAAAATTGATAAACTGCTTGGGGTTTAATCCAACCCTTTTGCTTGGCTTCTGCTTTAAGCTCATCAACTACATTTTTTACTTTCCAAGCTTTTTCATCTTGAGCTGCTAATAGTTTTTCGATTGTTCCTTTAACCCCTAAATGATGACCAATAAGCATTTGTTCATTAATATATGGCTCAATATGGGCAAGGGAATATTGTCGTAAAATATGTCTTTTAACGTCCTTTGGAACTTGAATGATAAAATCTTGTTTGGTTTTTGAGCGAACCTTAACGGCAGTAGCTGTCGCTGTTGAAGAACTAGTATCAGTGATTGTACTAGCTAAACGCTCTTGTTTTTCTGCATGTTCGATCTCTAACTTTTTCAGCTCTTCTTCATCTTGAAGCTGGTTGGCAAGACTTAAACCATTCATTGCATCTTTAGCGTACAATACTAAACCATCGTACTCTTTAGAAATTTTTGTGTCAGTGAATTTTCTTGATAATGCTGCACCACCAACTAAAATCGGAATATCTATTCCTGCTTGTTTCATGTCCTGAGCAGTTAGAACCATTTGTTGAGCGGACTTTACTAATAACCCTGATAATCCAACAATGTCGGGATTTTCCTTTTTAATGGATTCGATTAATGTAGTTGGGGTAACTTTTATACCTAAATCAACCACATCATATCCGTTATTGCTTAATATAATATCCACCAAGTTTTTACCGATATCATGAACATCGCCTTTTACAGTAGCAAGAATTACTTTTCCTTTTGATGAAGAGGTATCTCCTGCTTCCATATGTGGTTCTAAGAAGGAAACGGAGGCTTTCATTACTTCTGCACTTTGGAGTACCTCTGCTACGATCAATTGATTGTCATTGAATAGACGACCTACTTCTTTCATACCATCCATTAATGGACCGTTAATGATGTCAAGTGGGGTAGGGTAGGTGGATAAAGCTAGTTCTAAGTCAGGGATTAACCCTTCTTTTGTACCCTCAACAATATAGTAAGCGAGTCGCTCCTCTAATGTCATATCAGGTAGTGTGCTCTTAGCTTCTTTTTTCTTTTCTCGGTAAAAATCTGTGAAAACAGCTAATGTTTCATCGTTAGTATGGAAAAGAAGATCTTCTGCCAATTTTACTTCCTCAGGTGGAATACTTGCAAAACGTTCGAGTTTTTCTGTATTTACGATCGCGTAATCCAATCCAGCAACCGTAC
Source organism: Robertmurraya beringensis (assembly GCF_042433785.1). Taxonomy (NCBI): domain Bacteria; kingdom Bacillati; phylum Bacillota; class Bacilli; order Caryophanales; family Bacillaceae; genus Robertmurraya; species Robertmurraya beringensis. Next base: position 34,017 of record NZ_JBHLUU010000122.1, read on the forward strand.
AGTGATACAGGAATACAGAGTTCAACACTTCACGTCCGACAGGTGGAAGACCGAAGGATACATTACTGATCCCCAATATTGTTTGAGTTTCAGGCATCGTCTCTTTAATCATTCGGATTCCGTCAACGGTTGCTTTTGCAGATCCAATATATTGTTCATCTCCAGTACCAACAGGGAAGACAAGTGGATCAAAAATTATATCCTGAGGAGGAACACCATATTTATTCACTAGTAGATCATAAGATCTTTTCGCTACCTCTAGTTTTTTCTCGGCAGTGACACCCATTCCTTTTTCATCAATGGTCCCGACAACAATTGCAGCACCGTATTTGTGAATGAGCTTAGAAACCGATTCAAATTTTTCTTCTCCATCTTCAAGGTTAATGGAGTTGATAATAGCCTTTCCTTGAGAATAACTAAGTGCCTTCTCTAGAACGTTATCATCCGTTGAATCGATAACTAAAGGAACCTTTACCTTTTTAACAACTTCCTGAATAAAGTTCTCCATATCAACGATTTCGTCTCGGTCGGGATCTGCCAAGCAGATGTCGATAACGTGAGCACCGTTTTTCACTTGAGCACGTGCAATTTCTGAAGCTTCCTCAATCTTTCCTTCGCTAATCAATCTTTTAAACTTTCTTGACCCGATAACATTTGTTCGTTCCCCAACCATGATTGGTCGTAAAGTTGGATCATCGTATACAAATGGCTCAATGCCTGAAACCATGTGGGCATGGTTCTCAATTCGTTGGCGAGGCTTGTATTTCTTCATCTCATCAGAAATAGCTTTAATATGTTCAGGCGTTGTTCCACAGCAACCACCAACAATATTAATCCAGCCTTCAGCAGCAAAGTTACCAAGCTTTTTTGCTAGCAAATCAGGTGTTTCATGATAATGACCTTCTTCATCAGGTAAACCAGCGTTAGGATAACAACTGATTGCAGAGTTTGATAGGGAGGAAAGGGAACGAATATGATCCTGCATGAACTCTGGTCCTGTTGCACAATTTAGTCCAACTGCTATAGGGTTCATATGTTGAATGGAAATATAAAAGGCTTCAATGGATTGACCAGCAAGCGTTGTTCCCATCGGTTCTATCGTCCCAGAAATCATAATAGGGAGTTTTTTGTTTCGAAGGTCAAAGGCTCTCTGTATTCCTAAAAATCCAGCTTTTACATTTAACAAGTCCTGACTAGTTTCTAGAAGTAGTAAATCAACATCCCCATCAAGAAGACCGAGTACCTGCTCCTCATATGTTTCAACTAAAGCAGAAAAGGTTGTTCCGCCTGTTACACTTAATGTTTTGGTTGTAGGACCAAGGGAACCTGCGACAAAGCGTGGCCACTCAGGTGTAGAAATTTGATCCTTTGCTTTTTTGGCTAGCTTGGCAGCGACCACATTTATTTCATACGCTTTAGAACCTAAATCGTATTCATCCAATACTAGACTAGTTGCACCGAATGTATTGGTTTCTATAATATCGGCTCCTGCACGTAGGTACTCTAGGTGAATTTTTTCAATCACATTTGGAGCGGTGAGGTTCAAAATTTCATTACAACCCTCATACTCCTCTCCACCAAAATCCTTAGCTGTTAATGCTTCTTGTTGGAGCATCGTACCCATCGCACCATCCATGATGAGAATTCGTTTATTTAGTTGTTCATTTAACGATGCTGTTTGCATTCAGCTTCCTCCTTAACACTTGGCTGTTTATCGTATTTGTATAGGTAGCGAGCTGTGCGGTCAATTCATAGCGCATAAAAGGAGTAATTAAATAAATTCCATTAAACAATTCAGAAGCTGCGTCAATCAATGACTTAGTAATTGAAATTCCTTCCTTAGCTGACTGAACAGGATCATCTTTTAAAGAAGCCATTAGCTCTCTAATAGAATCAGAAATTTTTATTCCAGGTACTTCGTTATGAAGAAACTCCGCATTTTTACTCGATGTTAGTGGCATTAACCCAATGTAAATAGGTTGAGAAATATGCCTAGTTGCATTGTAAATCTCTATCAGTTTTCCCTCTGAATACACTGGTTGAGTGATGAAGTAATCTGCTCCGTACTTTGCTTTCTTTTCCAGTCGTAAAACAGCTTTATCAATATATTTTACATTTGGATTAAATGCGGCAGCAACTGAAAATACCCCTTTTTCCCCTAAATCCTTGCCAGTAGGGGACAGACCTTCATTAAACTGCTTAATCATGCTAATGAGTTCAAATGAAGATACATCATATACAGATGACGCACCCGGAAAATCACCGACACGGGCAGGGTCGCCTGTAATAGCTAATATATCATGTAATCCTAGGGTATGAAGGCCCATAAGATGAGATTGAAGACCAATAATATTTCGATCACGACAAGTAATGTGAACAAGTGGTCGTAAGCCAATATTTGTTTTTGTCAATTGAGCCAAGCTTGTATTACAGATTCTTGGAGATGCTAGGGAATTATCAGCTAATGTAATAGCATCAACACCAGCTTCCTTAAGTGCTTGTGCTCCTTCAAAAAATTTCTTTGTGTTCAGCTTACGAGGTGGGTCCAATTCTACAATGACGGATGATCTTTCTTTAACAATATCCTGGAGAGGACGTTCTGTACGCTTTGGTTGTACAGGTTTCACTTGAACCACTTCTTTTTTTACTTCCACTTGCTTTTCCGTCACCGGTAAAGTCCCTTTTAGCTCTGAAGCAAAGGCCGCAATATGAGCTGGAGTCGTACCACAGCATCCTCCTAAAAGACGAACACCTTGAGCTCTGAATTCCAGTGCGCTTTTTCGGAAATAATCTGCATCTCCTTCATAATGGAATTTTCCATCAGTATACGTAGGAAGACTAGCATTTGGGTAAGCGGATAAAAGTGCTGTTTTAGGTAATTCAACTTGTTCCAAGCTTTCAAGCATATGATGGGGACCAAGTCGACAGTTCACACCCACTACATCCGCACCAAGACTCTCTAAACGTAAGAGGGCTTCATTAATGGGCATTCGGTTTTGCATAATACCAGGGACCTGCATGGAAACTTGAGCAATTATAGGTAAATTTGTTTCCTTTCTTGCATATGGAAGGACCGCTTCCATTTCATCAAAGTCGTAGTAGGTTTCAAGTAACAGACCATCAATGTCTTCGTCCAATAGGTAATGTAACTGCTGTGAGAAGCTTTGGACAATTTCCTCTATAGAGAAGGAGTTCGGGCGGATTCCGCGGTTCCCACCAATCGTACCTACAACAAAGCTCTCATTTGTAATGGCTTGTTTTGCAATTTTTACAGCAGCTCGATTAATTTTATCAACAGAATCTTCCAGTCCATATCTTTGCAGTTTTAAGGAGTTGGCAGCATAGGTATTTGTTTGAATAACATCCGCTCCTGCACGCAGGTAGGCTTTATGAATGTTTAAAATATCATCCGGATGCGACAAGTTTAACTCTTCAAAACAACTGTCCGTTCCATAAGAGTAGAGAAGGGTACCCATTGCACCATCACCAATGACAATGTCTTTTTTCAGTTTATTTAAGAGGTTCATCTTACTATCTCTCCTTGATTTTTGGCTGCTATTGTTTCAAGTGCCACAGAAAAATCCTTGATGATATCATCTGGATGTTCCAATCCAACAGAAAGGCGAAGGAGACTTTGACTGATTCCTCTTTTTAAGCGTTGCTCAATCGGCATTGCCGCATGTGACATTTTCGCTGGGTAAGAGAGGATCGATTCAACAGCGCCTAAACTAACAGCAAATACGGGAATCTCTGTTAATTCAACGAATTGTTTTACGGCTTCTTCACTTTCAAGTTCAAACGAAAGAACGGCTCCGGCACCTTCTGATTGTTCTTTTTGTATTTCGTACTGTGGATGGTCAGTAAGTCCAGGGTAGTAAACTTTTTTCACAGAAGGATGGTTCTGTAGGAAGTTGGCTATTTGTAAGGCAGATTTTATGGAAAAATTCATCCTAACCGATAGTGTCTTTATTCCTCGTAAAACTAACCAAGCATCTTGAACACCTAAAACAGCGCCAAAAGAATTTTGCAAAAATCCAATCTGTTTAGCAAGGTCAGAATCGTTTACAACAATCGCACCAGCAACTACATCACTATGTCCAGAAAGAAACTTCGTGGCACTATGAAGCACCACATCCGCACCAAGAAGTAATGGCTTTTGTAGAGCAGGTGTTAAAAATGTATTGTCAACAAAGGTTAAAGCTCCAACACTTTTCGCAATGTCACTGATGGCTCGAATATCTGTCACCTTTAAAAGGGGATTGGAAGGTGTTTCTACATAAAAAACCTTCGTATTCGGACGAATCGCTTGTTTTACGGCTGTAAGATCTGTCATATCAACAAAAGTGTGCTCAATTCCAAAACGTGAAAGGACTTCCGTTACCATTCTGTATGTCCCACCATACACGTCTTCCGTAATCACTACATGGTCTCCTTGAGAGAGAAGAAGAAAAGCAGTCGAAATGGCTGCCATACCTGATGAAAAGGCATATCCGTTTGTACCTTCTTCAAGGTTAGCAATGACTGTTTCAAATGCTTCACGAGTTGGATTCGCGCTTCGACCATAGTCGTATTTTCCAAACTCATCGACGCTGTGCTGATGAAAGGTGGATGCATGTTGAATAGGAACGGATACAGCACCGTTAGTAGGATCATATTTATGTTCATTATGAAGTAGTTTTGTTTCAAATGAAAAATTGTGTTCTATTGTCATTTTTTATGCCTCCGAACTTAAACGAGTAAGAGCTTGGTCAATATCTTTAATTAAATCCTCCACGTCCTCGATTCCGACAGAGAAACGAAGCAGGCGATTACAAACGCCAATTGAAAAACGAACTTCTTCCGGAATATCCGCATGTGTCTGTGTAGCTGGGTATGTAATGAAGCTTTCTACACCCCCAAGACTTTCAGCAAACGTAATAAGGTTGAGATTTTGTAAGAATGAATTAACCCACTCTTCTTTTTTAATTCGGAAGGAAAGCATTCCGCCACGGCCAGGGTAAAGAACATCTACCACGTTTTCATGAGTCTTTAAAAAGCTTGCAAGCTCTCTTGCATTTGTTTCATGCTGTTTCATTCTAAGCGCTAAAGTCTTCATCCCACGAATAAGGAGCCAAGAGTCAAACGGACTTAAAACTGCTCCAATAGAGTTGTGGTGGAATCCAAGCTGTTCACAAACTTCTTTTCCTTTTCCAACGATCAAGCCAGCTAGCACATCATTATGCCCACCTAAGTATTTGGTAGCGCTATGAATGACAATGTCAGCTCCAAGCTCGATCGGTCTTTGAAGTAATGGAGTATAAAATGTATTGTCGACAATTAATAAAATATTATATTTTTTCGCTAGCTCAGCAACCGCTTGAATATCCGTTTCTTCCATCAATGGATTGGTTGGTGTTTCAATGAAGATAGCTTTTGTTTTCTCAGTAATGGCTTGTTCGATAATGCTTACGTCATGAGTTTGTACATACGTACTCGTAAGTCCCCATTTTTTAAAGCCTTGTTCTAAGATTCGATAGGTTCCACCGTATAAGTCCCTTGATACGATCCATTCATCACCAGATTCAAAGATTGCAAGAATCGTAGTGATAGCAGCCATTCCAGAACTACAGGCAAATCCTTGATCACCGCCTTCTAAATCAGCAATTGCCGCCTCTACAAGTTTTCTTGTTGGATTGCCTGTGCGAATATAATCAAAGCCTGTTGATTGGCCAATTCCTTCGTGTCGATAAGCTGTCGAAAAGTAAACAGGTGGATTTACTGTTCCCGTTTGAGTTTCACTTCTGTTCCCGATCTGCGCTACCTTAGTTTCATTTTTGTACATTCTAGTCTCTCCCAACATCCTAATAATAAAAAAAAGTCTTCTCTCTAAGAAGAAGACTTTGTTATCAACATGAGCCATTCTTCTTATCTTCCAAGTAAAATACTTGCTGGAATTAGCACCTTTTCAAAAAATTGATGGTTGCTGAGGCTTCATAGGGCCAGACCCTCGACCTCTCTTGATAAGAAATCAAAACATTTAATTTTTTCTAACTTTACTACAGTAAATTGCTAAGTGTCAATCTTTTTTACAAATTTACGACAATATTCTTCGCAATTTCCTAAAATTTACTATATGAATATTCAGAACATTTAATATATAATGGGTTTGAGAACAAAAAGTGGAGGGAAATTCATGCAAACGAAAAGCAGATGTCATCATCGGTATATGTTGAATGAAGACACCTTTTTTGTTACCGAAGATGGAATTGAATTATTTATTTTAGGTGAGAGTCTTCAAGGTTATTTTGTAGGTGGTCACGTGGATTTTCCTCTTGAAATGAGAGAAATAAATGAATCAGCTCAAAAGGAGAAACGACTCTCCAGTCAACCCCCGCAACAACTGTACTTAAATATGATCAATCAGTTATAGACGGGGAAACCCCGTCTTCTTTATTTTGTACAATACATAAAACCACCAGCTTATAGAAGCCGGTGGTTGTGTCCTACGATTTAATTGTCGGTTTTAAGTTTCTTTTCTCAATTTCCTTCTTCAAAAACTTCGCCCATTCTTTATTTTCACCTGACTTCAATGCATTCCGATACGAGACAACTAACATTTCATTACTCATAATCTTCATTTAAAAGCCTCCTTAAAATGGACTGAATTTTCTAGCTTTTTATAATTGTATCGGGTTTCAATCCATTTGAAAACCCAAAACTCCATATTTTTTGCCATAAAATTATTAATATTCTGTTACAGGATTTTCACGTAATGATTTTTTTCATGATAAAATATGGTAAATAGTTTGTATGATGGGGGAGAAGGATGGATACGATCACACTTTTTGTTTATGGAACTTTACGCAAACATGAAACGAATCACGGATTAATCAGGGAAGCTACGTGCATAGCTGAACAGGCATGGGTTAATGGTGAGCTTTTTGATACAGGTAACGGTTATCCTACTCTAGAACTAAATAATTCCGGTAAGGTGCATGGTGAGTTATATGAAGTTAGTAAAAATCTTTTACCTCTCCTTGACGCATTGGAGGATTTTGAAGAGGGGAGAGAGTCTAATTTGTATGACAGAACAAATGTTACTGTTCATACGGATAAAGGCACTAAAGGTGCGCTTGTGTATGTGAATGTGGATGAATCCAGCAAGAACGAAAAAATCACACATGGAGATTGGAAATTACATAGATTCATGGAAAATCCTCCTGAACAAGTATACTACTTTGCGTATGGATCATGTATGGATGATGAGCGATTCCGAAAGGCGGGCGTGGATCACTGTTTTAAAAACCTCGTCGGTGCTGCCGTTTTAAAGGGATACTCTATGAAATACCTTTTCAGAGTAAGTGATGGAGGAAGAGCAGATATTGTGGAAGATGGTGGTGAAACCGAGGGATTAGTTTACTTAACTCCATATGAAGGGGTTGATTATTTATTTGTGAGAGAGGGGTTTTATGGAGGATGGTATCGCCCTACCTTTGTGGATGTGGACATCGATGGGGAAACGTTAAAGGATGTTTTGACATTCCATGTTTATAACAAAATGCCCGAATTGTCACCACCAGACCATTATTCTACTGAAATTCTTAGAGGGGCAAAAGGAAGATTGAGTGATAGTTATTATCAATATTTACTAACGGAACTTGATCGTCTAAAAAAGTCGAGCCATAGTTAATTTTTTATTGTACATCGGTTTAATACGAGTATCCATTGTGGTAAACACTTACTATCACCAACTTAAGAAAGTGGGTCAGAACATGAGTGGAAATAGAGACAATGGCTATTATGAGCTGGTGTATAATAATCGACAATACAACTATTTAGAGTTTATTAGGTTAGATACCATATGTGAAATCAGTTATATCACTTTAAAAAATATAATAACAGGCGAATTTTTCACCTTTGAAGAAAACCAAGTCCGAAAAGTGACAAAAAGGAATTTTCGAATTAGATCTTTTAGGAAGCAGTTTTTAGAAAAAGTTGCTAAGTAGTTACTTACTTTCTATAATAAGATAGATAATGTAAAAGGAGTGACTGTAGTGATTCATCTAAAATGGTCTGAGTCAGAAACAATAAAAAAGGTAACTTGTGTTCACACAAAAGCTGAAAAATATATCGTCGACAATAAATTAACAACAGGAAACGTGTACGAAGTAAAAAATGAAACAGAAGAATTTTACTTTATAATAGATAATAGTGGGAAAGTTGGCGGCTATTACAAAGATTATTTCAAAGAAGCTTAACATCGGACTACATAATACTGTTAGCATGGTAGCTAACAGTATTTTCTTTTATTTGTCATTTTTTAAATAATAGGGTGGATGTTATGAGGTTATTATTCATAGGGCTTGGTGGCTCCATTGGAAGTGTGTTGAGATATAGTATTTACTACAATATGCTAGCCATCAATGGCGGCTGGTTACCATTTTTAGGAACACTGCTTGCCAATTTGTTAGGAGCATTTGCACTTGGCTGGTTTACTTCAAGACTGCTGCTATCAAAGAAACTCCCTGAAGATTTAGCAGCTGCTATTGGGACGGGGTTAATTGGTTCTTTTACGACTTTCTCTACCTTAAGTGTAGAGCTTAGCTCGCTTTTACAGGAGGGACAATATCTACTAGCCATATGTTATGTATTTATTAGTATGATAGGTGGCCTGGTCTGTGCATTCGGCGGCTTCCGAGTCGGGCAGAGAAGGGTGGTTGTTCAATGAATTACATTCTAATTGCTGTAGGTGGGTTTATAGGAGCAAATGCTAGATATATAATTGGTTTACTTGCGAAAAAGTACATAAACGTTTCCATACCTATCGGCACGCTGTTTATAAATGCAATAGGTTCATTACTTTTAGGTTTGTTGGTAGGTAAAGGGATAAGAGGAGACGTATACTCCTTTTTAGGGGTTGGATTTATGGGTGCTTTTACTACATTTTCTACATTCAAACTTGAACTGGTACAGCTTTGGCAATCAAAAGAACATAAAGCATTCGTCGTATATTTGATATTGAGCTACGGTTTAGGGATGGTCCTAGCTTCAATTGGATTTATGCTCGCATAAAAAAGGTCTGCTCTAATTAGAGCAGACCTTTTAGCTATGCTTTTTCTGTGTTAGCTGTAAGTGATGGTGCAGGTGTTTGATATAATTTTTTTCCTATTAGTGTTTGAATAATAAGGAAAGTCCCCCCAACTGCCCAATAGAGCGGTAAAGCAGCAGGTGCATTAAGTGAGAACATGACAATCATAATTGGAGAAAGGAGACCCATGAACTTCATTTGTTTTTGTTGATCTCCACTTATGTTAGACATAGACACTTTGAATTGTAGATAGTATACAATACCAGCAATTGCAGTAATCCAAATATCCGACTCACCTAAGTTGAACCATAAAAATGAGTGGGTGGCAATTTCATGAGAACCCCGAATCGCGTAGTAGAACCCCATCAAAATTGGCATTTGAATGAGCATGGGTAGACAACCCATCGCTAACGGATTTACTCCGTGTTTTTGGTATAAACCCATCATTTCTTGCTGCAGCTTTTGTTGCTCTTTGCTATCTTTTGTATTCTTTATTTTTGCTTGGATCGTATCTAATTCAGGCTTGAGTGCCTCCATTTTCTCTTTCATCTGCTGCTGACTTTTGTACTGCTTAAGCATAAGTGGCATAAGTAGAAGTCGGACAATTAATGTAAGAAATATAATGGATAAACCGAAGCTGCCGTTAAAAATCATTGCAATGGCATGAATGGCGGTTGAAAAGGTGTTTACAAATACTGTTTGAAAAAATTCACTCATGTATCTTTCCTCCATATCTCTTTGTTTTATCTGGATGAAGGAGGAAAGAAACTATCTGTATCATCACTGCCTGCTACTTTTCGTCTAATGTACCGACATATCCAGACGAGAGCAGGGTGTTGATGGTGAACATTTGCCCGATTATAGAAAATTTGATTCTTCTCCGAGCTAAGATCTGTCGAGGAACAGACAGTGTCAAGAAAGTGATACTCTATATTCCAGATCCAAATCAATCGAAGGATTAAGCTGATCACGACAGATGCATAAATGGTATAAAGTGTTGAAAAATTTGTTAAGTCAAAGAGAATCTCATCCATCGAAATCACCTCACTTCTTTTGAATGTTCTCCTTATAAGTATAGTAAATCATAAACTCATACGCAAATTCGAAGATAATAAGGATTTATTTTGACAATTTACCTAAAATCGTGACATTTAAAGGTAGTTTCGCTATGATAAGTTAAAATGCATTTTTGAAGTTAAGGAGAATTTAGTAATGAAACGTGACTATCCAGACGATAGCTTGACCTTACATACGGATTTGTACCAAATCAATATGGCAGAAACTTATTGGGAGGATGGGATACACAACAAGAAAGCAGTATTTGACTTATATTTTAGAAATTTGCCTTTTGGAAATGGCTATGCTATTTTTGCAGGCTTAGAAAAAGTCATTGATTACATAAGAGGATTTCGTTTTTCAGATAGCGATATTGAATATTTAAGAGAAGTTGCTCATTATAAGGAAGACTTTCTTGATTATTTAAAAACGTTAACCTTTACAGGGAATATTCGTTCCATGGTCGAAGGGGAAATTGCTTTTGGAAATGAGCCGTTATTAAGAGTGGAAGCTCCATTAGCAGAGGCTCAGCTAATTGAAACGGCACTTCTTAATATTATAAATTATCAAACGTTAATTGCAACGAAGGCGTCGAGGATTAAACAAGTGATCGGTGATGGAGTGGGAATGGAGTTTGGTACTAGAAGGGCTCAAGAAATGGATGCGGCTATTTGGGGTACAAGAGCAGCTTATATTGGAGGTTTCCAGGCTACCTCTAATGTTCGTGCAGGAAAGATGTTTGGCATACCAGTAGCTGGCACCCATGCTCACTCTTTGGTCCAAGCATATAAAGATGAGTATATTGCTTTTCATAAATACGCTCGTAGACATAAGGACTGTGTGTTTTTAGTAGATACATACGACACACTACGATCAGGTGTACCAAATGCGATAAAGGTTGCTAAGGAACTTGGTGATAAAATTAATTTTCTTGGTATTCGTCTCGATAGTGGAGACCTTGCGTATCTCTCAAAAAAAGCTCGTGAAATGCTTGATAATGCTGGTTTCTCGGAGACAAAAATTATTGCCTCAAACGATCTTGATGAGTACACCATCATTAACTTAAAAGCTCAGGGAGCTATGATTGATACGTGGGGAGTAGGTACAAAGTTAATCACTGCATATGACCAAGCCGCATTAGGTGCTGTTTATAAGCTCGTGGCCATTGAGGGTGAGAATGGAGAGCTTGTTGATACAATTAAAATTAGTGGTAATCCTGAAAAGGTATCTACCCCTGGTCTAAAGAGGGTATACCGGATTATTAATAATGAAAACCATAAATCTGAAGGCGATTATATTACGATGGATGAGGAACATCCGGAAGCAGAGTCTAGAATTAAAATGTTTCATCCCGTTCACACCTATATTAGTAAATTCATTACGAATTTCACAGCAAAGGACCTTCACGAGGATATCTTTATTAACGGAGAGCAAGTATATGAGGTACCAAGTTTGGTTGAAATGCAAAATTATGCAAAAGAAAATCTCAAACTGCTTTGGGAGGAGTATACAAGAGCGCTAAACCCAGAGGAATACCCAGTGGACTTGAGTCAAAAATGTTGGGATAACAAAATGAGAAATATAGCAGAGGTTAAGGCGAATATTAAATCTCAAAATATAAGATAAGGAGGAGAAGAGTTGAGAAATATTCAAAGTCTTATAATAAATGAGTTACATGTGAAGCCTTCTATTGACGCTCGCCAAGAGGTGAACGAACGCATTGCTTTTTTAAAGGCATACGTGAAGAAAACAACCGCAAAAGGTTTAGTATTAGGGATTAGTGGGGGACAAGACAGCACGCTAGCTGGTAGGCTATCTCAATTAGCGGTGGAAGAATTAAGGCAAGAAGGCTATGAATGTAAGTTTATTGCTGTCCGTTTACCATACGGTATTCAGCAAGATGAAGATGATGCTCAAAGCTCCCTTAAGTTTATACAGCCGGATGAGGAATTCGTTTTTAATATTAAGGAAGCAGTAGATGCAGTAAAGTTTGAATATGATCAAAAAACAGCAGGAGAACCGTTACGTGATTATCATAAGGGGAACGTAAAAGCGAGAATGCGAATGATTGCCCAATATGCAATCGGAGGGCAGGAAGGCTTACTGGTTGTTGGAACTGACCACGCAGCTGAAGCTGTTACAGGATTCTTTACAAAATATGGTGATGGGGGAGCAGATTTGCTGCCACTATCTGGACTCTCAAAGAGACAAGGACGCGAGCTACTAAAAGAACTCGGTGCAAGTGAACGTCTTTATTTAAAAGTCCCAACAGCTGATTTATTAGATCAAAAGCCAGGTCAAGCAGATGAAATGGAACTAGGAATTACATATGAAGAACTAGATGATTTTCTTGAAGGAAAAGAAGTGGCGAATGAGGTAGCAGAAAAAATTGAACAGAGATTTCTCATAACAGAACATAAACGTCGCCCGCCAACAACGATGTTTGATGATTGGTGGAAATAAACAAACGGGGAGCAAATCTAATTGCTCCCCATTTTTATTATGCATATTTTACTGAAGCAGTTAAAAGTTCAAGAGCCTTTTGGGCTTCTTCATCACTTGGTGGTTGAATACCTTTTAATGGATACTCCATCCCAAGAGCTTCCCATTTATATACTCCAAGTTCATGATATGGAAGAACTTCGACCTTTTTAACATTCGAAAGTGTACCAATAAAATCCCCAAGTTTTTTTAGATCGTCAAGATCATTTGAAATGGTTGGTACAAGAACATGTCGTATCCATACAGCAACTTGATGAGCGGATAAGAATTGAGCAAATTCAAGTATATGTTCATTTGCCATTCCGGTTAAGGAAATATGCTTCTTTCTGTCAATATGTTTGATATCAAGTAGAATTAAGTCAGTGTATTTTAATAATTCTTTAAGATTTACTTGAAAGTGTTCCGCGTGTGAGAAACAACCGCCCGAAGAATCAATAGTTGTGTGAATCCCTAGCTTTTTACATTCTTTAAAGAGTTCTATTAAAAATGGAATTTGTAGAAGCGGTTCACCACCGCTAACAGTAATTCCACCACCTGATGACTCGATGAAAGGTAAGTATGTTTTTAAATCATCGATGATTTCGGAAACAGACATCTGTTTTCCAGTTCCGATTTCCCAAGTATCCGCATTATGACAAAATTGGCAACGAAGCAAGCAGCCTTGTGTAAATACGACATAGCGAATTCCAGGTCCGTCTACTGTTCCAAATGTTTCGATTGAATGAATGTTTCCGTTCATGATGAAAAACTCCTCTCATTTATCAGGTAGGGAGATGTTTGCAATCTCCCTACATCATTTTTTTATAGTGAACCATGGAATGTTCTGTTTATAACATCCATTTGTTGTTCTCTTGTTAACTTAATAAAGTTAACTGCGTAACCAGATACACGAATCGTTAATTGTGGATATTCTTCTGGGTGCTCCATAGCATCAAGCAATGTTTCACGATTAAATACGTTTACGTTTAAGTGATGTCCTTGCTTAATTGAATAACCATCAAGAATACTTACAAGATTCAGTTCACGGCTGTCGTCATCTTTCCCTAAGGCTTTTGGTACAATTGAGAAAGTATTTGAAATACCGTCTAATGAGTAAGCATAAGGAAGCTTAGCAACAGATGCAAGAGAAGCTAGAGTTCCTTTTGTATCACGACCATGCATCGGGTTTGCACCAGGAGCAAATGGCTCACCAGCGCGACGACCATCAGGTGTGTTACCTGTTTTCTTACCATACACCACGTTAGAAGTGATTGTTAAAATAGACATAGTAGTCATAGAGTTTCTATATGTTTCGTGTTTTTTAAGCTTTTTCATGAAACGCTCAACTAAATCAACAGCGATGCTGTCCACGCGATCATCATTGTTTCCGTATTTAGGGAAGTCGCCTTCTATTTCAAAGTCAACAGCAATACCGTTTTCGTCACGAACGGGACGAACTTGAGCGTATTTTATCGCACTTAATGAGTCAGCAACAACACTTAGTCCAGCAATACCTGTTGCCATAGTACGAAGAATGTTTGTATCGTGAAGAGCCATCTCAATTCTTTCATAGCTATACTTATCATGCATATAGTGGATGATGTTTAGTGTATTAATGTAAAGACCAGCTAACCAATCCATGGTAGAATCAAATTTCGCCATTACTTCTTCATAGTCTAGTACTTCAGAAGTGATAGGGGAGAACTCTGGAGCTACTTGAAGTTTATGTTTTTCGTCTTTACCACCATTGATCGCATATAGCAGTGCTTTTGCAAGGTTTGCACGAGCACCGAAGAACTGCATTTGCTTACCAATTTCCATTGCTGATACACAGCATGCAATTCCGTAATCATCGCCCCATTCTGGGCGCATAATATCGTCATTTTCATATTGAATTGAACTTGTTTCGATTGACATTTTCGCACAGAACTTTTTGAAGCCTTCAGGAAGGCGAGTAGACCAAAGTACTGTTAAGTTTGGTTCTGGTGCCGGTCCTAGATTAGTAAGAGTATGCAAGAAACGGAAAGAGTTTTTCGTTACTAATGCACGTCCGTCATTTGCTACACCACCGATTGACTCCGTTACCCACGTTGGGTCTCCACTAAATAGTTCGTTATAGTCAGGAGTACGAGCAAATTTTACAAGACGTAGCTTCATAACGAAGTGATCAACCAATTCTTGTGCCTCTTGCTCTGTAAGTACACCGTTTTCTAAATCTCTTTCAATATAAATATCTAAGAAAGTTGAAACGCGCCCTAGACTCATTGCAGCTCCGTTTTGTTCTTTAATTGCTGCCAAGTATCCAAAGTATAGCCATTGGAAAGCTTCTGTAGCTGTAGTAGCTGGTCTAGAAATATCAAATCCGTAGCTTGCAGCTAATTTTTTTAATTCGTTAAGGGCACGAACCTGCTCTGACAATTCTTCACGAAGCTGAATAACAGATTCCTTCATAACTGAAGTAGTACCAGCTAGATCCTTTTTCTTTTCTTGAATTAAGAAGTCTACACCATATAAAGCAATACGTCGGTAGTCACCGATAATACGGCCACGTCCGTATGCATCCGGTAAACCTGTAATGATACCAACCTTACGTGCCATTTTCATTTCATCGGTGTAAGCATCGAATACACCTTGGTTATGTGTTTTACGATAGTCAGTAAAGATTTTTTCAACATCCTTATTTAACTCAAAACCATAAGATTCACATGATTGTTGTGCCATACGAATTCCGCCAAATGGCTGTAGGGAGCGTTTGAACGGTTTGTCAGTTTGGACACCCACTACTTTTTCTAAATCTTGATTTAAGTAGCCTGCGCCATGAGAAACAATGGTAGATACGATTTCGGTATCCATATCAAGGACGCCACCGTTTTCTCTTTCTTGTTTTGTTAAATCCATTACTTGATCCCATAATTTTGTTGTTGCCTCAGTAGGGCCTGCAAGGAAGGAATCATTTCCTTCGTACGTTTTAAAGTTTCTTAGTATAAAGTCTCTAACGTTTACTTCTTTACTCCAAGTGCCTTCTGAAAAACCTTTCCACTGTTCCATTTGAGTCCACCTCTTAGTAAATATTTATATAACAGATGATACAAATACATCATACTTGAAGTATAACAGATAATTAGTGAAATACATCACATAATCTAGGTGACATTTTGACAATGTTATGAACATTAGGTTTTTCAGAGGTTTGTTATGTGATGGAATAGTAAAAAAAGAAAACTGTACTATAATGATTTGATGAAAAATAAAATCTGTTATACAAAAAGTTATTTTTAATATCACTATTGTAACGTGAGAAATCTCTTCGTGGTCAATTAGGTTATGTAGATATTTTGACAGTTTGGTGGAACATAAAAAACGACTGTGCGTTTTACACACAATCGTCAACAAGTGTTAATTTACAACGATATAGGCTGTCATTGGTCCGTTTGAATCTGAATCATGGTGGGTTAAGCAAACCAATCGATAGACACCCTTCTTTTGAAACTGAAGATCTAGTTCAGTTTCTTCTCCTTGAAGAATTTTACCGCTAATGTCTGTGCCTTCAATAATAAATGGATGATTAGCACCGTTTATTCCCATAATCTTTAATTTTACCTTCTCACCCTTTTGTAGAAAGATGGTCCCCGGGTCAAAGCGATAGGCTTCAATTTCTTTTCCATCTTTAGTAGTCGCTTCAAACTCGCCAGTGACTAAATGAATTTCTCTCGTAGAATCATTTACTGATGTTTGAACGACTGCCTCGCTTCCCATGTTTAAATAAATCCAAAGGGAGGCGGAGAAAACCAAACCTAACAAAAGAAGTGAAAATATTAGAGAACGTTTTTTGACTACTAGAAACTGCATCGTACCCCTCCAAAAAATTTATTTCTACTAATTTATATGCATCAAGGTAATGGAAACTTGTCTATACTTTTTCTATGAATGTAAATTTACGACCTAAGTATCGGTTTTTCGTTATAAAGCACGAAATATTACCTAGTTTTTCAATTTCGTAACAAATGCATAATTTATACGCTTACATGCTAAATTTTTTGGTACAATCGAAAAAGACTGATTTCAAACAAGGTGTGTGCATACAGTGTTTAAAAAACTATCTTTTATTTTTCTAACTATCCTTGCATTAAGTTCAAATCAAGTGTTTGCTGACGAAATGGACGAGCTGTCCATTATAAGCGATTCGGTAATATTAATGGACTCACAATCCAATGCGGTCCTTTACTCAAAAAACGAGCATGAACGTATGTATCCTGCTAGTTTAACAAAAATTGCAACTGCCATTTACGCAATTCAATCTGCAAAAGTAGATGAAATAGTAAAAGTAAATAATGAGGCTATTGAAGTTGAGGGAACAAAAGTATATTTAAATGAGGGAGAAGAAGTTACACTAAAGAAATTAATTCAAGGGATGCTTATTAATTCAGGAAATGATGCAGCTGCAGCTATTGCCCTTCATATTGACGGCAGTATGGACACATACGAAAAACACATCAATGAATTTCTAAGAAATGAGGTTGGTGTTAAGGATACTCATTTCACGAACCCGCATGGACTTTTTGATGAAAACCACTATACAACAGCGTATGATTTAGGGCTAATCACGAATTACGCACTAAAGAATGAAACATTTAAAGAAATTTTCGGAACAAAAGATTTGGAATGGGATGGTCAATCATGGGATACAACCTTACTAACACATCATTTACTACTGAAGGGAGAAATTCCATTCGAAGGTATTACAGGTGGTAAGACGGGTTTTGTGAATGAATCAAGGCAAACGTTAGCAACAACTGCTTCTAATGGTCAACTTGGATTAACAGTCATTGGTTTAGGGGCAACGTATAAACGTGATATATATAATGATACAATTAATTTGCTAAGCTTTGGATTTTCTAACTTTAAAACTTCAACAATTCCTGTGAATACAACTTTTGAAAATGAGAAGGATAAGTTTGTTGTGACAGATCCGTTATATATAACAGAGCCTCTTACTGATTCTACTGTAGTAGATGTAACAAAAGAGGGAGACTTAACCGTATATGATTCCTCGAACAACAAGATTCAAACGATCTCTTTAGCAAAATATAAAATCAAAACTTCTCCAAAGACTGCTTCTATCATAGGAGAAACCAAACCAAGTGATAAATCTACACCTATTATGATGAAAGCCATATCAATTGGATTAGGATTTGCGTTAATTGGAGCATTCTTAGGAATGTGGAGAAAACGTATTTTGAATGGATGAAACAATGAGGAAACAATTTTAAAAAAGTTGTCTTATAGAGCGGATAAAAACCATCTAAATATTAAAAATTAACAGTGGAGGTGTTTTCATTATGTCAAATCGAAAAAAAGATCCTTCTACTGTTGGATTAAGTTCTCCGCAAGTTGAAGGACAAGGCACAACAGAAAATGAAATGGCTGGGACAAAAAAAGATAGTGCAAGACGAAAAACAAAAAGACATTAAAAGAGAGCCAATTGGCTCTCTTTTAGTTTTATTTATACATTTCTTCTACTTGTTTTTGGATCTCACTATTTTCGAGATATTCATCATAAGTCATTTGCTTATCAACGATACCATTTGGAGTAATTTCAATAATTCTGTTGGCAATCGTTTGAATGAACTGATGGTCATGTGATGCAAACATAAGTGAGCCTTTAAAGTTAATTAACCCATTATTTACCGCAGTAATTGATTCTAAGTCTAAGTGGTTTGTTGGCTCGTCCAATAGAAGAACATTCGCGCCACTTAGCATCATTTTAGATAGCATACAACGGACCTTTTCTCCTCCGGAAAGAACGCTAGCCTTCTTTAATACTTCTTCTCCAGAGAACAACATTCTTCCTAAGAAGCCACGAAGGAAGCTTTCACTTTGATCAGCAGGCGAGAACTGTCGTAACCAATCTACCAGGTTAAGCTCACTACCTTCAAAGTAAGAAGTGTTGTCTTTTGGGAAATACGCCTGAGAGGTAGTGACACCCCATTTAAACGTCCCACTGTCAGCTTCCATTTCACCTGTCAAAATCTTGAATAAGGTTGTTTTAGCAAGTTCATTTGCTCCAACAAGTGCAATTTTATCTTCCTTATTCATTACGAAGCTAACATTGTTTAAAACTTTTTCTCCGTCGATTGTTTTTGTTATTCCTTCGACACGTAACAGGTCGTTTCCAATTTCTCTTTCAGGAGTAAAACCAACATACGGATATTTTCTTGAGGATGGACGAATGTCATCCAAAGAAATTTTATCAAGTAATTTTTTTCTTGATGTTGCTTGCTTGGATTTAGATGCGTTAGCGCTAAATCTCGCGATAAATGCTTGAAGTTCTTTGATTTTTTCTTCTTTTTTCTTATTTTGGTCCTGAGCCATTCTCTGTGCTAACTGGCTTGACTCATACCAGAAATCATAGTTTCCAACGTAGATTTGGATTTTTGAAAAGTCTAAGTCCGCAATATGCGTACATACTTTATTAAGGAAATGTCTGTCATGGGATACAACAATAACGGTATTCTCAAAGTTAATTAAAAATTCTTCTAACCATTGGATTGCTTTTATGTCTAAGTGGTTCGTCGGCTCATCAAGTAGAAGAACATCTGGCTTACCAAATAAAGCTTGCGCAAGAAGTACCTTTACTTTATCAGACCCTGAAATATCTGCCATCTTTTTTGTGTGAAGGTCTTCAGTAATTCCAAGCCCTTTTAATAAAATGGCAGCTTCTGATTCAGCTTCCCAACCGTTTAGCTCCGCGAATTCTCCTTCAAGCTCAGCAGCTTTCATACCGTCTTCATCTGTGAAGTCCGCTTTCATATAAATTGCGTCTTTTTCTTGCATGACTTCATATAGACGCTTATGCCCCATGATTACTACTTTCATTACTTCTTCTTCTTCGAATTCATAGTGGTTTTGCTTTAAAACCGCCAATCTTTCTCCAGGTCCAAGGGAAACTTGACCGGTTTGTGACTCTATTTCACCAGATAGGATTTTTAAAAATGTTGATTTTCCTGCCCCATTTGCCCCAATTAATCCGTAGCAATTACCAGGTGTGAATTTAATATTTACATCTTCAAATAGTTTACGGTCACCATATCGTAGGCTTACGTCTGTTACTGTAATCATTTCTTTTCCTCCAAACAAAATAAACAATAATTTTCATTATAACACTTTTTACTGGTTGTTCGCATGAATTTCTATATCATCAGCATTGCCAAAAAAATCAACCTTAAATAAAAGTTTTATTTTCATAGAAAAAAATGATGAAATTTCATATTTTTTTCATATTTATCATGTACAATAAAGCTAATCAGATCGGAAAAGGAGTCTTTAATATGGCTAAAAAACAATTAATAGACTTAGTTAATCGGTTAAAGGGGTCAGGAATTAAGGTTAGCTTTTCAAAACCTCGCCCCAAATCAATTCTCCTTTTACAGCAACAAGCAAAATTATCTTCTTCAACAAATTAATAAAACGAGCGGCTATTAATGCCGCTCGTTTTATTGTATTTCCTTCATTATTTTATTAAAGACATCTTCTCGATTAAAATCTTCTCCCATAGGGAATTTCTTAATAAATTTATTGTTTTCATCTACTAGAAATAAGAAAGTAGAGTGGACATAAAATCCGTCACCTGGATCTCTATATTGAAACTGAAAGGTATTGGCTAACCGTTCAATATCCTTTTGATCTTCCTTAATATTACTAGGGTCACCAGTTAAAAATAACCAGTTTCCGTCGTCTACAATTTCAAAATGGGACATGTGACTTTTCATCACTTTGGGTGTGTCACGAAAGGGATCAATAGTAACGGTTAGAAATTGAATCTTATCTCCGAACACGCCTTCCTCTTCAAGGTCCTTTTTTAATTGATTCATTTTTAATGTTGTGGTGGGACAAATATCAGGACAATGCGTATACATGAATTCAACAAGTTTTATTTTTTTCTCTGTTTTACTAAAATCAAAGCTTTCATTGTTCACTGTTGTTAAAACGATATCATCAGGAATGGTTGCATTGGCATCACGAATTAAAAAAAAGGATATACCAGCAGTAATACCAACAATGACTATAATGGAACAAATCATATATATTTTCTTCATGAACATACCTCCTCTATTTAAGATAATGAATCTTGAAGGAAAATCCTATGGACATATTGTGAACATATTAAATTGATCCATATAGGACATTCATCTATACCGATGACATACTGTCTGAATACGCTAGGAGTGAAAAGGCTATAGAGGAGGGTGAAAAAATATGAGTGGAAGTTATGGAGGCGGCTTCGCTTTAATCGTTGTCCTGTTTATCTTGCTAATCGTTGTTGGAGCAGGTTTCTTCGGTGGAGGCTACAACTACTAATATTTATTTATAAAAAAAGCGAGAGGGAAGACCCTCTCGCTTTTTTGTGGTGATTAATTCATTCCAATCCATACACTCTTAACTTCAGTATAGTTGTTAAGTGCATAAGAGCCCATTTCACGACCAAGACCAGATTGCTTATAACCACCAAACGGGGAAGCGGCATCAAATGCGTTATAGCAGTTCACCCAAACCGTTCCAGCTCGTAAATTGTTGGCTACGTAGTGTGCTTGAGCTACATCACGAGTCCATAGCCCAGCAGCTAAGCCGTATTCACTTTGATTTGCACGAGCAATAAGCTCATCTAAGTCTTCATACGGAAGAGCAGAAATAACAGGACCAAATATTTCTTCTTTAGCGATTGTCATTTGGTCACTAACATTGGCGAAGATCGTTGGTGAAACAAAGTATCCTTGTTCAAATGGATTATTTCCACCAACTAATAGCTCGGCTCCTTCGTCAATTCCTTTTTCAATATACCCAAGAACGCGTTTTTGTTGTGTGCTTGAAACAAGAGGTCCGATATCTGTGTCAGAGTGTAGACCTGCTCCTTGCTTAATGTTCTTCGCATGACTTACCATATCAGCAACAACATTATCAAATTGCTTTTTCTGAATGAAGACACGAGAACCCGCACAGCACACTTGACCTTGGTTAAACATAACCCCATTTAGTGCTCCAGGAATTGCCTTTGAAAGATCAGCATCTGGCAGCAGGATGTTTGGCGATTTTCCGCCAAGTTCTAGGGTTACTCTCTTTAAGGTTTTGGCTGCTCTCTCCATAATCATTTTCCCAATTTCAGTTGAACCGGTGAAAGCAATTTTATCAACTTGTGGATGGTCAACAAGCGGTTGACCTGCTGTTTCACCGAATCCTGGAATGATATTGACAACACCAGGAGGGAAGCCTGCCTCTTGAATTAACTCAGCTAAGTATAGGGCAGAAAGTGGTGTTTGCTCAGCAGGCTTTAGTACGACTGTACATCCTGTTGCTAGTGCAGCACCTAGCTTCCACATGGCCATTAAAAGAGGGAAGTTCCAAGGAATAATTTGTCCAACCACCCCGACTGCTTCGTGTCTTGTATAGTTAAAGTATGGTCCATTAACCGGAATTGTTTGCCCGACAATTTTCGTGGCCCAGCCCGCATAATATCGCATATGTTCAACAGCTAAAGGAATATCAGCATTCGTAGTTTCTCTAATTGGTTTACCGTTGTCCAATGTTTCAAGTTGCGCTAGTTCAGCTGCATTTTCTTCCATTAGGTCAGCAAGCTTATACATTAATCTACTTCTTTGGGCGCTACCCATTTTTGACCAAGGACCTTCATCGAAAGCTTTTCTAGCAGCCTTCACAGCGAGGTCTACATCTACTTCGTTGGCCTCAAAAACAGTTGCTAGCACTTCGCCAGTAGCTGGGTTATAGGTTTCGAAAGTCTTTTGAGCTTTACTTTCGACGAATTCTCCATTAATAAAAAGCTTCTTTTTACCAGATAGGAATTTCTCTACTTTTTCATGCAATTGAACAGTTAATTGACTCATTGTTTCCCTCCCGCTATTAAATGGTTTAGAATTTCCAAACTATGACAACGCTTACATGGTTAATACTATCATTTTATAAAACTATTTTTCAATCATAAATATAGTAAATATTCCGATAGTGTTTGACACGATTTTTCGACAAAAAAATAAATAATCGCCTAAAATAGGCGATTACGATTAGTCAATATTACAATATTCAATCGGACAGTTCTCACAATCTATTTCCTTTTTTAAATAACTTAGGTCATGGACAGTAATTATTTTTTTGTTAATAGAAATAATATGTTTCTTTCTTAATTCAGTCAGCATTCTACTAATACTTTCTCTTGCTGTGCCACAGAAATTCGCTAGATCTTGATTGGTTAATGGAACCGATATTTCAATTCCATTTTCTCTTAATACACCATAACTATTACATAACCTAATAATGGTTGAATAGAGTGCTCCTTTTTTTCCATTTAACACTAAATCACGAAACTTAGTAGTGGTTTTTCTTATATGATCATTCATCCATCGAAGGAATTCAATAGCTAACTGGCTATTTTTAAAAAAGGCATGTTCAAGTTCAGTAATATTGATGGCTGCAACTTCACCATTTTCTATTATTTTGGCATTAAATATATACCTTGGATCCACAGTAAATAAGGTTAGTTCTCCTACAATATCATAATGCTTACAAAGTCTTAAACTCAGCTCATTGCCTTCAGCGTTCATTTTTGAAATTTGAACCTTACCTGATAAAATAATATACATTTCTCTTGCTTCTTGTCCTTCTTTAAACAGATAGCTTCCTTTTTTTATAGGTACAATTCGTTCAGCCGATTTTAATAATTCGCCAAGTTCGTAGGATAATTCTTCTTTATATTTTTGAATCACCATCGGTATCCTCCTTTAAGCGTTGGCCATATATTTTTATTTAAAAGAATGTTATGTAACTGGTCAATATAGTTTACTTAAAAATGAGTTAACGTTTTGTGACAGAAATCACATTTAACTTAATAATTTCTTATAATAGTGATATTTGTAACAGCAGTGAAAGGGGAGTTTTACATATTCAAATAGTGTAAACCCTAGCTTTCAATAGTTTAATGATGAAATACGGGTAATGTAACCGTTTCACAAATAGTCACGAAGCGTTCAATAGTTTTTCTATTAACAAAAGTGAGAATGAGGGGTAAAATGACAGTAAATATTGTGATTTTTTTCACATTTTGAAAAGAGAAAGGATCCTGAACATGTATAATGAGCTTACACCTATTGAGGAAGCGGCATTAAACGCTAAGAAAAAAAGAGATACGTGGATGTCATCTAAACTCCATTACTTTATTAAAGCAATGCTTGCTGGAGTCTATATTGGTTTCGGAATCATGGTATCGTATAAAACGGGAGAATTTTTCTTTGATGCCGGGTCTCCATCTGCGATGCTGTTGGTAGCGATTTTCTTTGGGACTGCTCTCGTAATGATTATTTACGGTGGGGCGGAGTTGTTTACTAGTAACGCAATGACAATGACCATCGGAACGTTAAGAAAGGAAACTACCTGGTATGAGACGTTGCAAATCTGGCTGGCTTGTTACTTTGGCAATTTAGCTGGAGCATTGTTTTTTTCTCTTCTGATTATGCTATCGGGCTTATTTTTATCACCAGACAAATCGGAACTTTTGATGGACGTTGCAAGTTATAAGATGCACGGACATACATTAGAAATCTTTTTTCGTGCCATCCTTTGTAACTGGCTGGTATGTTTAGCTATTTGGTTACCAATGCATGTAAAAGGTGACGTAGCAAAACTCCTATTAACCCTCTTACTTGTATTTGGTTTTGTTATCTCTGGCTATGAACACAGCATTGCAAATATGGCGCTATTTGGAATTGCTCTAATGGTTCCACATCCAGAAACGATTACCATTTGGTCAGCAATCCATAACATCATACCTGTAACCCTTGGAAATTTAATTGGAGGAAGTATTTTTGTCGGAGCTTTATATGTGTACCTAAATAAAAAGCCTGTTGTTAAAGAAAAGAAAGTACTAGAAAATGAAGTTTCTTTCTCCGTCTCAGAGAAGAGAGTAGCTAAATTGTAAGGATTTATCGGATGAAAAATCTCCTTGATATCGTTCAAGGAGGTTTTTTTTGATGATGAAGAGGTTACTAATTAGTGAAAATGCCCATACAGGACAACTTTGCCTCACATATACTGCCGATAGATGTCATGGGAGGTGGAAGTAATGAGCGCAGAAGCTGGATTCGGCTACGGCGGTGGATTTGCTTTGATCGTCGTTTTGTTCATCCTATTGATTATTGTGGGAGCAGCATATGTGGGATGGGGATATTAATTAGTTTTTAATAATAAAAGGGGTTGAAAGGTATGGGCTATAACTACGGATATGGTTATGGTGGATGTGGGTATGGATACGGAGGATTTGTGTTAATTGTCGTATTATTTATCTTATTAATCATTGTAGGCGCTTCGTGGTTATAAGAAGAAATAAACAACCTGCTTGAAGGGGCAGGTTGTTTATTTTTGGATACACAGGAAAAAATACTTTTAAAATATAATAATTTGTACATACTAAATAAAAAGAACGAAAGAATCTCTAGAATGGGGGCAATTGCTATGTTCTTTAACAGAAAAGCTCAAGAAGAAAAACCGGAAGATATTTTAATGGATATTGAAGTGTATACATGTGCTGATAACGATTGTATTGGTTGGATGAGAAAAGAGTTTGCAAGCTCCGATTTAAAATGTCCATTGTGTGGACACGACACAACAATGGAAGTTAGAGAGTTGCCTAAAATCAATTAGTGATTAGAAGCAAGGCGTTGCCTTGCTTCTTTAGTGTGTATCTGTATTGTAGTAATGGTCATTAAATGCTTGTTCAGCAGCAGCTTCAGAAGCAAAAAGGGCATCGTCATCTTCGATTACATGAAAGGTCTCATTTAAAAATAAAGCGACTCCACCGGGATTATGAGGATGTTGTACAATTTCAGCCGCTCTTATATTAGATACAGTCGGAGTATGTGGGTTATTATAAATCACGAACACCTCATCACCTATTTTGACCTCTTTTGGATTGACCATTTCCATCTCATCATTACCTCCTTTTAGTTAATGAACATATATATATCGTTCTCATCAAAATCAAGTGTTATTCTTCCAAAAGGGATGGAAACGTTCACATAACTATCACAGTTAGGGAGAGTATCGCTTTTTTCAGGTGATATAATAAGAGTGTAAAGAAAAACAAATAAAAAAAGAAAGGAGTTAACATTTTAGGAGACTCAACCATATAGTGTTCGTTCCGTAAGTAAGTATATGAGAACGAGTAAACTATAAAGTCCACGCATAATTTGTGAAGCGGTGAAAAGAGAGGAAAATGTAAAGTCCCTACAATTTAATCACTACTTATTTAGTAAAAAGTTTCTTAGTAGGTAGCAAAGACTTGATGCTGAAATTCTCATTTTAAGTATTGTAGCTATATTGTGTTATGAAAATATAGTTACGAGAAGATAAAAAGGGGGTAGAAGCCAACGCCTTGGGTTAAAAAGTAGACCAAAAACGGAAAATTTGGCCATGGAAATTACAACTTCCTTTATAGAATTCTAATAAAGCTTCCATTATGTGAATGAAAGATAAAATTAAAACTTAATAAGGCTGTTTGTTATTCGAAAGGAATACCTTCTCACTTCTCGTAGTAAGTGAGACCATCCAACGTAATCCTAAAACGGAACAAACACACATCAGCATAGTATTAAAAGAGCTTAACCTTGTTATTTGGAGTAGGAAAATAACTAAACCGGAAGCAAAGCTGATGAAAAATGGTTGGGTCCCCTAAGATGTTGACTTTCTCTCTAGTATAGCTAGAGAGTTTTTATTTAATCTAAAAAGCACAGATTACGTAATCTGTGCCCGTTTTATTATTGATAGCTTGCTTCTAGTTCATCAATTAATGTACCTACGTAGCTTACGGCCTTCTCAATAGGGGAAGGTGTTGACATATCAATTCCAGCCTGTTTTAGCAACTCTAATGGACGCATCGTCCCCCCAGCTTTTAACACCTCTAGCCATCGCTCAACAGCCGGTTCACCTTCTTCCTTTATTAACTGAGCCATAGCAGTTGAAGCGGTTAAGCCAGCGGAATATGTGTATGGATATAGTCCCATATAGTAATGTGGTTGTCTCATCCATGTAAGACTTGCGCCTTCATCAATTTCCACTGTATCTCCCCAGAAGTCAGTTAGCACATTTGCTTTTTGCTCGCAAAGTATTTTTGCTGTTAATGGCACCCCTTCCTCAGCTAAACGATAAACTCTTCTTTGGAATTCTCCCTCCAATAGATGTGTAACAAAGTTATGATAATACGTTCCTAATAATTGTAATAGCACCCAGCGCTTCATTTGAACATCATTCGTTTGAGAGAGCAAGTAGTCACCTAAAAGCATCTCATTCATTGTTGATGGGGCTTCAATAAAATACATGGATGGGCGAGTATTCATCATGCGTTGATTTTTGTTTGCCAAATAAAAGTGTCCTGCGTGTCCAAGCTCATGGGCAAGGACAAAAGCACCTCTCATGGTGTCTGTCCATGTTATAAGAATATACGGGTGGGAGCCGTAAGGGCTAGAACAGAATGCACCGGTGAATTTCCCAACATTATCAGCTAAGTCAACCCATCTTTCCGTTAATCCTTTTTTCATAATGCTACTATACTCAGGTCCCATTACTTTTAATGCTTCTAAGATTACTTCGCTTGCTTCCTCATAGGTCGTAGATGGATTAAAAGATGGATCTAAAGGTGCCTTTAAATCACAGAATCTCATCGTTTCAAGCCCAAGAACACGTTTTTTTAACTGAGCAAACCTTCTCATATGCGGAGCAAGCTCTTTTTGAATAACATTCAATTGATTCTCATAGGTAACTTTCTCAACTTTTTGTGGATGCAAAAGCATATCTGTTACAGAGTCATAGCCTCGTAATTTAGACAAAGCGACTTGTTTTTTTACTTCTGTTGCATACACAGCAGCGTACGTATTTTTGTACTTGCTTAATGTAGATACAAATGATTCATAGGCATTTCCTCTCACTATTGGATCTGGTGAAAATTCATATCGGTCTTCGAATAAAGCGAAGCTATTTGGTAACTCATTTCCTTTGTCATCTAAAAACGAAGAAAAAGTCATATCGGCAGATTTACTTGTTTGATAAATTTGGTAAGGTGCTCCATGAACTTCTCCAAGAGCAGCAAGTACTTGTTCAGTTTCAGGGGATAAACGGTATTTTTTTGTCTCTAGTAAATCAGCTAGCATATTCTTAAAAGGAAGGAGATTAGGTTGTTCTTGTACGAATTGTGAAAGTGTCTCTTCGTCAAGTTTTAATAATTCTGAATCAATAAAAGATAATGATGAGTTTATTTTGGAAAGTAGCGATGAAACCTTTCCAATATTCGCCTGGTTGATTGGATTTGTTCCATCTTCTGATTGTTTTAAAGAAGCAAAAGTAGAAATTTTTATTAACTTATGGGTTAGCTTTTCACGTTGTTCTAAACATTGAAGTAACGTAGCGGAGTTTTCGGTTACTTTTCCTTTATAAGCATCAAATAGACTTAGATCATTTTCCACCAATTTGAGATGGTCTTGCCAAGTATCTTCTGAGTCAAACAAATCACTTAAGTCCCATGTTAAATGCTCGGGTACCTCTTTACGTAAATACCTTTTTGAAGATGTTTTCTCCATTTTCCTTCCCCCTAACTATGTATTTCGTATTCCTAAGTATATACATTGTTAGTATACATGATTTTAAAGGATTTTTCTAAATATTTTAATAAATCAATACAAAAAAACGGTGAGATTATCTAACCTCACCGTGCTTAGTTTACATTTTATTCTTCCATTTTTTTTGAAAGGCATCTGTCACATTCTAAGAAGTACGATTCAGCCTGTTCATGTACCTGTTGACCACACTCGGGACAAACCTTTTTGGGTAATGTTCGGAAAAACTCAACTGGACTTATTAACATTTTTACTCCTCCTTATATAATACAGAATAATTAATTACCTCTTGTTATAGTACAGTATACACGAGGATGTTAAAAATGTGTAGACTCTTTTCTTGAAAAAATCAAAATTTTTTTTAAATAAGTGAAATGTACTGATTTATCATTTTTGGTGGGAAAACAAAAGAAAATAATTGTGACAAAAAACAAAACTTTTTCTTTTATATACGGTATCTATCCATTAAAATCAAGTAGATATAAATTGTTTCTGAAAAGGAGGCATTTCTTTTTATGGAAGAAATTATTGGATCGTACAATCCTATTTTAATTTTTTCTGCATTTATTTTAACGATAATGGCTTCCTATACTTCAATGAACTTAGTTGCAATGCTTCATACCTCTGAAAGAAATGGAAGGCTTTTATTAATTGCCGGTACCTTATCAATGGGTGTTGGTATTTGGTTAATGAATTTCATCGGAATGCTTACTATAGATGGAGCGGAGTCCTTTCATTATCGTATTCCACTTATTTTGCTATCACTAATTGTCGGTATCATCTTTGTAGGTCTTGCGTTTTATACTGTAACAAAACATCACTTTCATAAAACTAGTCTGTTATTAGGAAGTATTTTTATGACATGTGCAGTTTTATTCGTTCATTTGGTTGGGATGCTAGGACTAGAAATCGTATTTTCTTATGATCCAATTATCCTTATCGTTGCTCTTGTTTTGATGTGTGCATCTTTTTGGTTCGTTTTTTGGATGTTGTTTTTCGCTAAAAACTTTTCGGTTAGTCATCGTATTTGGATGAAGCCTTTAGCAGCTTTAGTATTAACGATAGCTATAGTGGAAGGACATTTCTTACTTGTAAAATCAGCTGAAATTATAAGATTTAAAATTACGGATCCGATAGGGAATATATCCGATGAACGGTTATTTATTTATTTTGTTCTTTTCTTATCTATTGTCATTTTAATAGGATTAATTTCGTCTTCCGCTTTTATCAGTAGAAAGTTGGCTATTACAGACACAAATCTTAAAGATATTACAGCCGCATTAGACGAATCTTCCATTGTTGCTATTACAGATCCAAAAGGGAAAATTACCTTTGTTAATGACAAATTTGTTGAAATCTCTAAGTATCAAAGAGAAGAGCTTCTCGGTATGGATCATCGGATATTAAATTCGGGCTACCATCCACGTAGTTATTTCCAACAACTTTGGAAAGAGATTAGCTCAGGAAGAGTTTGGAAAGGAGAAATCCGAAATAAAGCGAAGGATGGAAGCTTCTATTGGGTCGATACGACCATTGTTCCGTTTCTAGGAAAAAACGGCAAACCGTATCAATATGTTGCGATTCGTCATGATATAACCAATAGAAAATTAGCAGAAGAGAAATTAAAAGAGTCGTTAAAAGAAGTTAATGATATAAATTTTGCTTTAGATCAATCCTCCATTGTTGCTTTTACAGATGAAAAGGGAAAAATTACAAAGGTGAATGATAAGTTTTGTGAGATATCTAAATACTCACGTGAAGAGCTTATTGGGGTAGATCACAAAATCTTAAACTCGGGGTTCCATTCCAAAGCTTACTTTAAAGAGTTGTGGAGCACAATTGGGAACGGACATGTTTGGAAAGGTGAAATTAGAAACAAAGCAAAGGATGGAACATATTATTGGGTTGATACAACCATCATCCCCTTTATGAATGAAAAAGGGAAACCATACCAATACCTAGCGATAAGAAATGATATTACTGAAAGAAAGAAAACAGAAGAAACACTTCATCGTCAAGATAAGCTAGCTGCTGTTGGTCAGCTCGCTGCCGGGGTGGCCCATGAAATAAGAAACCCTCTTACTTCTATGAAGGGATATGGAGAGTTTCTATTAGAGGATGAGACCGATCCACAAAGAAGAGAATTTATTGAGATTATTCTTGATGAGATTGGCCGTGTAAATACGATTGTTGAGGATTTTATGGTTCTTGCCAAGCCTAGGGCAGTAGAACTTGAAGAAAAAAATATTGTCAAAATAATAAACAATGTACTTTCACTATTAGAATTCGAAGCACGAAAAAAGAATGTGAAAATGAGTTTTGAAGCAAATGAAGATATCATTCAAATTGAGTGTGATGAAGATAGACTGAAACAGGTGTTTCTAAACTTTGTAAAGAACGGTATTGAAGCTATGCCGAATGGTGGGGAATTAACCGTTAAAGTAAGTGTCGAGGATAACCAAGTACAAATCTCAATTCAAGATACGGGGGTTGGGATACCAGAGGATAAGCTCAAAAAGATTGGTGAACCGTTCTATACAACCAAAAAGGAAGGAAACGGCCTAGGGTTAATGGTTAGCTTTAAAATCATTGAAAGCCACCAAGGGAAAGTATATATAGAAAGTGAAATAAACAAAGGCACCACCTTTAATATCATATTACCGGCAAAAACTGCTTAAGCTTAGACCCCAGTCATTTTTAGACTGGGGTTTTTTCGTTATTATTTTTGTTCATTTTTTTCTTTTTGTACAAAAAATCGATGAACGGGTTTTGCAACTTTGCTAAAGTTCGTCTCTATTTTTTCTGCCAAGTGTGAGGCTCTCTCATAAATGGCCGTCTTTAAATAATCGAGTTGTCTTTGGATTTTCTCCGAAATGGCTTCTTGATGGTCTAACCTTTCCATAACTGTTTGATGAAATACCTCTTGTAACCCCATTTTTTCTGAAATCTCTTCATACATATTTTCATGCACTTGTAGTTGTTTAGTTAATTCAACTGTTTGTTGCTCGTGTGATGACAGTGTTGAGTTAAGCTCGAGTAAACGTTGATCTTGTAAAGATAGTTGATCCACCATCGCTTCATGCATTAGCCCTTCTTTTGTAATTTCATTAAGGACAAGTTCATTTTCTTTTTCAAGCTTACCCAGTCTCTCAAGGATTATTTGATTGGTTTGACTTTGTTCTATCATTATTGATGCAATCTCGCGTAAAGATTGTTCTGATCGGCTGATTTCTTGTAGTAACTCATTAAATTTAATCTGCTGAGAGGAGGTGGTTTCACTAAGTGTACTATGAAATAATTCAATGGATTGTGATAAAGTTGAGTTAGTCATTTTTTGACTTTGCAGGACGTCTTCAAAGTAGGAGTACCGGAATATGGTCTGATTGGAATTTGGTTCTCCATGGTTGGATAGTATTAACGGATTTTCATTATTTAACGGCATCAAATCTCTCCTTTATGGAATTAAAAGTAAATAGGTGGAATCCTTTATTTATGTTATGATAAGTTGCGGTTATTTGTTTATCGGCGTTCTGCAAAATTGTGAAGTTAAAATGTCTTTAAAATAAGGGGGCATTTTGTGGATTTATTCTCTTTAGATTCTACTGTTGAAACAAATGATATTAAGTTAACAGTTAACTCGGAGATATTGATGTTTTGGATTCATTTTTCTTCTTTTCACTTGCATTGGCGTGGGTATGAGGTGGAAGAAAACGAGGATATGGATGATGTAGAGAGGGAGCATCTTCACCATGAGTTACAGTTCTTTGATTTTCTATACCACAAGTTTTTAATGTATGTTCCGGAACCTGACGGAGGAGGAGCACAGTTGGCTGCGATATCCCTTCCGCTACAGGTGGTTGAAAAAGTCTTTTATGAACTAGATGATTTTATTCAGTATTGTCAAGTTCATGGAGAGAACGAATTATTAACAATAGCTAAGAATTATAAATCCATTTTCACTACATTGTTTCAGGACATTAACCCAAATACATTTCATTAAACCTGAGTCATTACCAGAACTTTTTAAGATCTGGTTTTTTTTTATACAAAAATAGTGGGACAAGTTTTATAATTTAGACAAATGAGCTCTCAAGCATTTGTAAATGAATTAGAAAAACAGGGAGTGTTAGCTGTCACCTTTGGACCAACATCTGTTAGGTTTACCACTCATCATCAAGTAAACAAACAGGATATAGAAGGTACCATTGACCTGGTTGCAAACATATCAGCTGTAGCATCAAAATAAAAGTTACCTAAGATAGCCTTTAACAAGGTTATCTTTTTTTATGTCATTTTTCCTTGTTTATGCCATTTTTATTCTCGATTTTTCCCATCTATGTTTTGTCTCGAAAAAAGAAACAATACATATGTAACACTTATTTACTAAAAGGAGGGGTTTACATTGAACAAGCGTCTACTTTCTGTAGGTTTTTCTTTAATGTTGCTTACTGCTTGTAACAACAATGCAGCTGAAGATACTAATAACCGCACAACGGGTACTTCGGATGTAGGATTTACAAGTGACCAAGCATCAAGATATACAACAAACAGAACTCAACGAGTGAATAATACTGATATGAATCCTCTAGTTCGGTTAGGTCGAGGAGATCATCAATATCATATGGACTCCGATTACCGAGGCGGAAGAGAGATTGGCCGTACAGATGTGGGAACTAACCCGTCCCCAACCGATGATTATCGGTATGTGAAAAAAGGTCGAGGAGAGAACCGAGGCTTTGGAGCAGCTGGAATGAACGGGTCATCAAACGAACAAGGCAAATCTAAATCACTAGCACATAACGGTGACATATTAAAAATTAAAACAGGCGTTATCACAATTGACCCTAATGCTTATAGTACTGGTACACCAAGTGGGAAATATCCACATAGCCAGATTATTAAGCAAGGTCAATGGAAGATTGTTACTGGCCAAGCTGGACAGCAACAACCAACACAACAACAGCCGCAGGCGACACAGCCACAACAAGCTCCAACACAAAATCAAAACCAAGCAGCTCCTGCTGACCAAGCACCAGCACCAAAAACTACACCTGCTGCTGGGTCCATTAGCTCAATTGAGTCGCGAGTAATTGAGTTAACAAATGCTGAACGTAAAAAAGCTGGTTTACCTACGCTTCAAGCTGATACTAAACTTAGTAACGTAGCTCGTGAGAAATCACGTGATATGCAACAAAAAGGGTATTTTTCACATACGAGTCCAACTTACGGCTCTCCATTTGACATGATGCGTGATTTTGGAATTACGTATCAGAGTGCTGGAGAGAACATTGCAAAAGGACAGAGAACTCCTGAGGAAGTTGTCCAGGCATGGATGAATAGTGAAGGACATCGTAAAAACATTTTGAGTGGTAACTATTCACATATTGGCGTTGGTTATGTAGAAGCTGGTAACCACTGGACCCAAATGTTTATAAAGAAGTAGTAAGAATGCTCCCATCATGGGGGTATTTTTTAGGTAAATAAACAAAATGGAATAATTATGGTCATAATGCAAAAGTTAGGAATGGAGCTTTTTTGAATGAGGTGGCTAGTTTGTTCAAATCTTCAACTGTTTTTGAGCGAAGAATGTTCGTATTTGCATTAATAGTAATAGCTATTTATTTACTACCTTTATTTGTTCTAGGAGAAAATGCGCATATACGAGTTCATGATAACTTGGATTCCAATCTTGCTTGGTATAAAGTCCTTTCCCGTAGTGGGGAACTATTTGGAGAGATTGATGCTGTAATCCCACAAGTTATAAATGGACTGCCTAGAAATGCCTTTGGAACCGAATTTAGTGGAATCGTTTGGCTTCATCATTTTCTTCCAACGATGACGGCGTATGCTATTAGCCAGGCGATCACACGTATTTTTGCATTTCTTGGTATGTACTTATTGCTTCGAGATTACTATGTGCCAAAAAGTTCTGATACGGTGATTCGTATAGGTGTTGCATTAGCCTTTGCGTTAACCCCTTTTTGGCCATCAGGGATGTTAAGTACACTTGGTATGCCATTGGCATTATGGGCATTCCTTAATGTTCGAAGTGGAAAGAAAACTTGGAAAAACGTCATCATTTTTACTTTCTTACCATTCTATTCTAGCTTTGTATTAGGTTTTTTCTTCTTTATGGTAGCGATGGGGATCTTTTGGTTTTACGAGCTTTTGACGAGAAAAAAGCTTCAAATACGATTTTTTCTTTCTATCATGTATATGACAGTGGTTTTTTTACTTGTAGAATATCGTCTAGTTAGCTCCTTCCTCGTTGCTGGTGAACCAAACAGTCGAGATGAGTATATTCATGCCACTCTTCCATTATGGCGCGTGATTCGCTTAACTTTTAAGAATTTCATCCTAGGACATACACATGTGATGACCGTTCATGGTTTAGTCATCCTTCCAATTCTCTTTATTGCTCTTTTTTTAGTATTAATAAACAAGAGTTGGAAAGAGCATAAAGTGTATCTTACCTTATTCGTTTTAAACTTTTTCTTATCCCTTTGGTATGCATTTTGGTTTTATGAAGGCTGGGCTCCAATCGTAGAAAGATTTCATTTTTTGAATACCTTTAATTTCGCGAGGTTTCACTTTCTTAGACCGCTTATTATTTATATCAATTTCGCACAAGCTTTGTTCATTATTAAGTCCTACATTCAAAAAAACGGATATATTCGCTACATCCTTGTTGCACAGATCATGCTGTTATTTGCCTTTAATGAAGAAATCATTAATCATCGAAAGCCAACCGTAAAACAATTTTACGCAACAGAACAATTTGAGAACATAAAAGCGTATATAGAAAGACCGGTAAACGAGTATCGTGTGGTAAGTATTGGCCTTCATCCAGCAATTGCACAGTATAACGGTTTCTACACACTGGATACGTATAATAACTTTTATCCTTTAACTTATAAGCATCAATTTCGAACCATTATTGAAAAGGAATTAAGTAAGAATAAAAAAATTAAAAGGTATTTCGATGAATGGGGAGGAAGATGCTATATTTTTACAGCCCAAATGGGAAAGCATTATATGGTAAAAAAGAATTCTTCTAAAACTTTAAAAAATTTGCAGCTTCAGACATCCAAAATTAAGGAGTTAGGTGGAGAATACGTATTTTCAGCATTGCCTATTAAAAATGCGGATGAAAACAAATTGCAGCTTGAAAAAATATTTCAATCGGACAGCTCTGCTTGGACCATTTATTTATACAAATTATATTAAACAGCTAGGAGGACCATATTTTGAACTCAACAAACGTAACAATTGTTGTACCTTGTTACAATGAAGAAGAAATCTTACACAAAACCTTTTCTGATTTATCCAACTTGTTGACTAGTATGATTGATGATGGGCTAGTTTCTCCAAAGAGTAAGATACTGTTTGTAGATGACGGCAGTAAAGACCAAACATGGAAACTAATATATAAAGAAACGTTAAAGAACGGAATGATTAAGGGAATCAAACTGTCTAGAAATGTAGGTCATCAAAATGCTTTATTAGCCGGTATTCACATAGCAACAGAGTCATCGGACGCTATTATTACGATTGATGCAGATTTACAGGACGATATATATGTTATGCGAGAATTTATTGAGAATTATCAGTTGGGATATGATGTGATCTATGGTGTAAGGGAGAAGCGTGATTCTGATACATTCTTTAAAAGATTTACAGCTGAATCATTCTATAAGTTAATGAACAAAATGGGAGTAGAGCTTATATATAACCATGCGGACTATCGTTTATTGAGTAAGCGTGCAGCAGAGTACCTACAAGGATTTGAGGAAGTGAATATGTTTTTACGGGGAATTATTCCTCTCCTTGGATTTCAATCTACAAAGGTTTTTTATGAAAGAAAAGAACGAACAGCAGGTGAAAGTAAATATCCTTTACGAAAAATGCTATCGTTTGCATTTAATGGTATTACTTCCTTTTCAGTTACTCCGATTCGGTTAGTTCTCGTTGGAGGTTTAGTTTCTTTTTTTATCAGTCTTTTCTTTGCACTTTATTTTCTAGGTTTAAAATTTTTTGGAAATACAGAGCTTGGCTGGACTTCCCTTATCACCTCTATTTGGCTGATTGGTGGTCTTCAATTAATCGCAATTGGGTTAATAGGGGAATATATCGGAAAAATATATAAAGAGTCCAAACGCCGTCCAAAATACATCGTTGATATTGATATGTTCAAGCTGCCAATCGGACGAAACTTTGCACTTGATGAGGGGCAAGAGTTGTTCAAGGATGATGCTATACCCATTCAAAGCTTATCTGAATATAACAATTAAACCTATTTTTTTGTATCCATAAAAGCTATAATATGAGCTCGGGAAAAACTCAGTGTGTAAGCTCTGAGTTTTTACTATTAATATAGGGGAAGACAATGATGGCAACGTATTTACAACTTTGGCAAAAAGCACTACAAATAGAGATTTCATATTTGAAAAAGTACGGTAGCACAAGGTATCGCCTTACTCATGGCTACGCGATTAACGAGAGGGAACCTTTTATTTATTATTTTAATACGGCATCAACTACAACGAGTATTCCAATTGGGTCTAAAGTAACATTATGGTGGGGAGAGCGAAAAATAGCTGGTCGAGTTTTATCATCAGAAGGGAAAAGTATGATGATAGAACTTGAACAATATATCGGAGCTGTCTTAAGTGAACTCATGCTCCAATATGATCCATGGGAACTTTTAGACGAATTAATTAATCGACTTCAAGACATTCGTTCAAGCAAGAAGAAAAGGGCAAGGATTCAAAAAATGATGGAGCCAAGTATGGTACCGCTGCATCCGATTGAAAAAATAAAAACGAATGTACATGAGCTTGTGCTCAGGTCAAAATATAATCCGATTACCTTTGTTTGGGGTCCTCCTGGAACTGGAAAAACCTATACACTTGCAAGGGTTGTTGCCAATAAATATTTAAAAGGGAAAAAGGTGCTTGTGTTATCTCAGAGTAACCAAGCTGTGGATGTGTTAATGTTAGAGCTCCTGCGATTTGTTGACAAACAAAATAAGCTCCAGGTTGGAGAGCTTCTTCGATATGGATCACAAGTAAGTGAAATATTACAGGATACTCCTTTAACTATTGATTATTTATTAAAAAAACATCACCCTGAACTTTCAGAGCAAAGAGAAGAAATGAGAACGGAGAGGCATTTACTAAAAAAAGATTTAGTAGGTTCTTTCTCTGCAAGAGACTCTCAAACACTTTTAGAAGTAGAAAAAAAGTTAGTTCAGGTTTTAGATAAAATTCGTACGAAAGAAATGATGTTTGTAAAAGATGCGGAGGTAATTGGTACTACGCTCGCAAAAGCTGCCTCAGACCCCGCTATTTATGAAAAGGAATATGATCTGGTTATTATAGACGAGGTAAGTATGGCATATATCCCGCAAGTTGCATTCGCAGTTTCTCTAGGGAAAAGAAGCATTGTTTGCGGTGACTTTAAACAGCTACCACCTATTGCACATGCCAATCACCTGCTAGTAAATGAATGGTTAAAAGAGGATGTGTTTCATAAGTCTGGAGTTGTAAACGGGTTGAAAGAGGGGGCGTTGCATCCTCATTTATTTTTATTATCGGAACAAAGGAGAATGCATCCCGATATCTCAGCATTCACTAACCAATTTGTTTATTTGGGTCTTGTAAAAGATTACAAAAGTATGTACACCATAAGAGAGCCAATCGCAAATAGAGCTCCATTTCCAAAGATGGCATCGATTTTATTAGACACGAGTCATATGGGGGAGTACTGTATGCGTTCCACTTCTGGGTCGCGATTTAATTTGTTACAGGTTTTGCTCTCATTTCAGGTCATTCATGAATTATATATGGGTGGTTCTAAAAATATAGGGTATACGACTCCTTACCGTGCTCAAGCAGAACTAATGGATACACTGTTGCAAGATTTATACAATCAGCAGCTTCAGAAGGGGGAGATTCTATCTGCAACGGTACACAAATTTCAAGGAAGTGAAAGGGAAGTAATGGTTTTTGATACGGTTGATTCCTTTCCTGAAAGTAGACCGAGCATGTTATTAACCGGGAAAGAGAGTGAGAGGTTAATTAATGTAGCAGTGACAAGGACAAAGGGTAAATTTGTTCATCTTGCTAACCGAAATTACATAAAACAGAAGGTATACCGAGATAAAACGTTTCGAAAGTTAGTAGAATTTCAGGAAAGTAACAAACAGCTTATTACTTCGGCACAAATAGGTACCTGGATAAAAAATCAACATGATCATATAACCTGGATGCATGCGAAAAAACTCGAGAAATTGATAAGCGATGTAAAGTCAGCCAAATCTGAAATTCTCGTTTCTCTTCCAAAAGGAAAAGAATTATCAAATGAGTGGATCCGGCATCTACAAGGCTCTTCTGTTAAGCTTATTATTAGACAAGAAGAGAAACAACCACCATTTCCTTTTGTCATGATTGATAAGAAGATACTTTGGGTTGGAGTACCTTATGACGCTACCAATGGAACATTGCCACCATTTATATCTATCCGAGTCTATTCAGAAAGGCTTTGCACCTATTTTTTATCACAGTTATAGGAATAAAAAAAGAAAAGACCCCCGTAGGAGTCTTTTCTGCGTATTGCGGCGACGAGACTACACGCCACATTCGTGTATTCCAATAAAGGAGCGTCTCTCGACTTATGCAATTCAGCTCATCGCTTCATAACTATAGCACGTCTTAACATTTATTACAAGAAAAATTTATTTATTTGCAATCAGATGCAAAATAATGCACAATAAAATAAATACCTTTAAATTGAGATATTTTAATTAAAGATAAGGGAGTGCTAATAATGGAGCAGTTATTACCTTTAAAAGGACATCATCATGTATCCGCCATAACAGCGAATGCAAAGGGAAATTATGAATTTTATACAAAAACCCTAGGTTTACGACTTGTGAAAAAAACCGTAAACCAAGATGATACGTCTGTCTATCATTTATTTTATGCAGATGAACGAGGGAATCCAGGCACCGATCTGACGTTTTTTGAAATACCTAACGCAGGTCAAACAAGATACGGTACAAATAGTATCTCAACTACTTCTCTACGTGTTCCATCAGATTCTGCGATTCAGTATTGGAAGGTAAGATTTGATTCCTTAGGTATTGAATACGAAGAACAAAACGTATACAAAAGATTATCTCTTGCATTTAAGGATTTCGAAGGGCAAAGATTGATGCTTGTATCAGATGAGAATAATCAAGGTGTTAAAGGGGGAAAACCTTGGGAGAAAAGCCCAGTTCCCGTTGAACATGCGATTATAGGATTGGGCCCTGTGATGTTGACCGTAGCAAAGCTTGAATCTACTGCTCTGATTCTATCTCGGGTTTTAGGATTTAAAGAAGTAGGAACCTATATGCTTCAAGATAAGAAAGTGACAGTATTTGAAACCGGGTTAGGAGGATCTGGAGCCGAAGTACATGTCCTTGAAGAGTCAGACCTTCCAGTGGAAAGACCAGGACGCGGAAGTGTACACCACGTAGCATTCCGAGTGGAAAATGAAGAACAATTGCGAAAGTGGGTTCAGTATTTAAAAGAGTTGCGAATTGCTAGCTCAGGATTTGTTGAAAGATACTACTTTAAGTCTTTATATTTTCGAGAGGCTAATGGAATCCTATTTGAATTAGCAACGGATGGTCCAGGTTTTGAGGGGGACGAATCATTTGAGAATCTTGGTGAACGTCTCGCTCTTCCTCCATATTTTGAAGCACAAAGAAGTAGTATTGAAGCTAAGTTAAAGCCTTTAGATACAAAAGAATAAAAGTGTTAAAAGATGTCCATAAAAAAGGGGCATCTTTTTTGATAGACAATGTTGTTTATACTGATATAATTATGTTAGCAAATGCTAGCAGATTGATAAAAAAGTACTAGGAGGAAGGTTGTAGGGATGGGAGAAGAGAAAAGAGTCCAGCTTAATGTACGAGTGACAAAAGAAACATTAGAAAAACTCGATGAAATTGTAGAGTATTATCAGCAACATACAAAAATCGGTAGAGTATATAAAGGTGATGTGCTTACTGATATTATTGATAAATCTTATGAGGTAATGAACAAGCAAAAGAAAAATATTAGAAAAATATAAAAAACTTCGAGTCGTGAACTCGAAGTTTTTATATTGAATTAAAAAATCATATTAAGAACAAAATAGCAAAGTGCTGCAATAGTTGCTGAAATAGGTAAGGTAATCACCCAAGTAATTAACATTCTTTGAGCTGTACCCCATTTTACACCCTTCAGACGGTGAGAAGCACCCACTCCTAGAATAGAAGACGAAATAACATGTGTAGTACTTACTGGTAGGTGAATATAAGTAGCACCAAAAATGATCATTGCTCCAGTTAAGTCAGCTGCTACTCCATTAACAGGTCTAATTTTCATGATTTTTCCACCAACTGTCTTGATGATTTTCCAACCACCAACACTTGTTCCTAATCCCATGGCTAACGCACAGGAAAATTGAACCCAGAAAGGGATATCTGTAGAAGTAGTAAACCCGTTGGCAATCAATGCCATCGTAATAATCCCCATCGCTTTTTGAGCGTCATTTGTTCCATGTGTATAAGCTTGAAGAGCAGCTGTGAAAATCTGAAAAGTACGAAAGTTTCTATTCGTCTTCGTTAGGTTATTGTGTTTAAATATCACCTTAAATAGGCTATAAACGATAAATCCAGCTACAAATGCAATAATAGGAGAAAAAAGTAATGCCTGCAAGATTTTTAAGAATCCGGTATAATTCAGCGAAGTGAAACCTGCAGCTGCAATGGCTGCACCCGCAATTGATCCAATAATGGCATGTGATGAACTACTCGGAATTCCATAGTACCAAGTTAATAAGTTCCAGAAAATCGCTGCAATTAAAGCAGCTAATATGACAAGCTCACCGTTTTGTAATGTAAAGGGATCGACAATATCCTTTGTTATCGTTTTTGCAACCCCGGTGAATGTCATCGCACCTACAAAGTTCATGACCGCAGCGAGGATGATTGCATGCCTTGGCTTTAACGCTTTAGTTGAAACTGATGTGGCAATTGCATTTGCTGTATCATGGAATCCATTAATAAAGTCAAACGCCAGTGCACCGATTACTATCAAAATGGTTATCACAAATAATGCATCCATATTAAAACGTCCCCTTATGCATTTTTCATGATGATGGTTTCAAGTGTGTTTGCCACGCCTTGACAGCTATCAGCAATCTCTTCAAGTTCTTCGTAAATTTCTTTGTATTGAATCACACGAATTGGATCTTTTTCTACTGAAAATAAATGCTTGATTGACTGACGAAGGATTCCATCACATTTTGACTCATAGTCTTT
Source organism: Robertmurraya beringensis (assembly GCF_042433785.1). Lineage (NCBI taxonomy): Bacteria > Bacillati > Bacillota > Bacilli > Caryophanales > Bacillaceae > Robertmurraya > Robertmurraya beringensis. The sequence goes on from NZ_JBHLUU010000122.1 coordinate 75,640, forward strand.
AATTTTGATCGCATGTTCACGAATCGATGGAAGCTTTTTTGTTGAAAGCAGTTCAACCGATTGCTGAATTTCAATCGCACAGTTTCTGATAGCCTCTACAAACTTCACCATAAATTCGTCAGCTTGAGTGATATTGTACATTTCAAACATAGCTGCACAATGCTCAATTCCATCGATTACATCATCCATACTCATAGCTAAAGCAAGGATATCTTCGCGCTCAATTGGAGTAATAAAAGCGTTATTTAATTCTTTTATTACTTCGTGTACATATGTATCTCCTTTAGTTTCATAATCCTTTAATGTTTCGGAGAATATTTTTAGATCGCTCACATTTTTTAACTTGTAATCAGCGAAATAATCTGCACCATCTTTAAGGTTTTGTGCAATGCTGCTTAACAAAGTATTAAATTTGTCTTTCTTCTTGAAAACCATTATGTAACCTCCAGTTATATATCACTTCATCCAAACGAGATTAATTTTATACGAAAACTATTAAATAGGAAAGAATTTTGTCGAAAAAATACATGTTTTTTCACAATTCGTTCATTTTTTCTACAATATCAAGTTTGCTGAACTGAATAATTGATTTTCATACCCTCGTATTCTTTGTAATTAGTCTCTCTAAAAACACAAAAAAAAACACATCTTAGATGCTAAGAGCTGTGTTGGGTGGAAGAACGGAAAAGACTTTGTAGAATCCAGTGTTTTTTCTTTCTTCGGGGTTTTATATTTATAGGTTGTTCAGAAGGAGTAACAAGGGTTGAAGGAGATACTTGCTGAGCTTCTAATTCACGAATTCTTTCTTCAAGTTTTTCGAGGGTAGCTTGCATTTCTTCCATTTCTCTTCGATGTTGGAGTATCTGATATTCCACGACCTGGTCCGCCTTTGACTGTACAATGGACTCTAGACATTTAATACGATTAAGAAGAACCGAATCTTCATCATCCATGGATGTATGAACAGTGCCTCTTCGTAAATAGTCTTTACCAGCTGAAATCTCAGTGTAAACGAGTAAAGCTTCGTTTTGTTGCTCTTTATAGGTTATTAAAAGGTCAACGTCTTCTTGCCGGTAAGTGAAATGACCCATCTCATTTTTCTCTAAGTTAAGTTTTAATTGTTTTACCCAACGTTTTACGGTACTTGAAGAAACACCTAATTGTTTTGCAACCGAACTCGTATTCATATTCATATTCTCAACTCCTTTATAGTAATGTTCGTCTTTAAAAATTGAATTCCTATCTCGGCGACAAAACTTCTTTTAATTCGTCAAAAGAAGTGCAATTTTTTAAAACAAAAAGCAGAAGGTCACGGCCTTCTGCTTCACTTATTTTCGTCTATTTGCATATTCTTCAACCATTTCCTTGGTTACAAGTTTTCGAGGTGGAAGATTTTCAATTTTTTTAGAAAGTTTGTTCATTTCAATTGTAATAGAGTTAATGTTGTCGGTAGTGAAGGGAAGGCCTCTTTCGAAAAGAGATAATGCTTCCTCTATGTAGAATTCCCGTTCCCGGTCAAGATTTGCGTAATGGGTTAAAATAGCGTTTAATTTTTTCGCATGATCAGATAATGCTTTATGTACACTCACAGAAATTCGCCCCTTTTGTTATTAAAAATGGTGCCTGCAAAGCAGACACCAACTCCCTCCGTCCGTACATGGTTAAGTGTCCCGCAACAAGCGAATGTTCGGAGGGAGCAACATAATCATAGCATCTTTTTTGAAAGGAAGCAAAGGTCAATAACAGGATAAAAAGCCATAGGATTTAAAACAATATGAATTAATGGTATGGTTAATTGATTAGTCGGTTATTTGGAGGGTGAAAAATGCTATTACAAAAAATACATGATGAAAGTATTGTACATACAAAAATGAAGATCCATCAAGATATTGAGTCATTTTTTGAGCAACAGGAAGAGAGGCCTACCTTTGAGGAGTATTTACGTGCAAGAGGTCATTATTTGGATCAAATATGGGTAAATGTTTGGCTTACAAGAGTGTCTAACCAGGTTCCCCGAGTAGATAAGAGAGATTTTTTACAGGACCGTGGGATTGAAACAGAGGGAATGGCTAGAAAAATGATTGACCACCTGTTCCGAACAGAGGTCAGAGATTATGAACCATTTAAAGTAACAGACTGGCTAGAGGAGACGTACGCTCAGGAATACGAAAAATGGGATGATTTGTACAATCATACGATGGAGCAAGTACAAAAAAGAGAAGAAGTGACTCAGAAATTAATAAAAAAGGAATCAGTTCTAGAAGCGATAAAGGAAAAGGCTTCGGATGTATTTTTAAGCGGCTATCAAAGTATTTATTTGTATATAAGATATTTAATTGGTTTACAAATGAAAGCAGACCTTCAATCTAAGCCTAGATATAAAAGGCTCGATACATATGCGCTTGAAGAGAAGCTTGAAATAGAAGGCAACTTTGATGAGCTTCATGAACAGTCCCTTTCTTATTTTTTAGATGAGCTAACAGGGGATATCCAGAAAACAAATTATGATGGCAGGTTTTATTATGAATATGAAACCTACGGAGACTTATACAGTGCCTTTGTTTGGAAAAATCTTATATCTCTTGCTCCATCAAAAGTAATGACTAATCTTGATGATGAAACGAAAAATGATTATATCCAGTTAACCGGGCAAGCACTTTCGAAATCAAAGATGAAGGAGCTTGTGGAAGAAGAGCTTGAGTCTCTATTTTCTAAAATGGTTTCTGAATTAGAAAATGAATATATTGATCACTTGTTACAAGCAGTGGATACACCTTATGATCTTGATTTTCATAGCAAATTATATGAAGAACAAAAAGCAGAAAGAGAGAAACGGAAAGCCGAAGAGGAGGCTGAACGACAAAGAAAGATTGAAGAAGAAGAACGGATGATGGACGATATATTTGGTAGGGAATATGGAGTGATCTATGATCCAAATGTTGAATATGTCATCCATGTAGGAGAAACAAATACAGGTAAAACACATCATGCTCTTGAAAGAATGAAAAGAGCAACAAGCGGACTCTACCTTGGACCACTTAGACTTCTTGCACTTGAGGTTTACGATAAATTAAATGCGGAAGGCATACCTTGTTCATTAAAAACAGGAGAAGAAGAGAAATTGACTCCAGGAGCAAGCCACATTGCTTCAACCGTTGAAATGTTCCATGAAAAAGATCGATATGATTGTATTGTCATTGATGAAGCTCAAATGATTACTGATAAGGATAGAGGATTTTCATGGTTTAAGGCGATTACGAAGGCAAGGGCTCGGGAAGTTCATATCATAGGCAGCAGAAATTCAAAAAATATGATTTTGCAATTACTAGGAGAATCAAAAACGGAAATTCATGAATATAAACGAGACATCCCACTTGAGGTGGAGGGTAATGAATTTTCCATCAAACATGTACGAAAGGGAGATGCATTAATTTGTTTTTCTCGACGAAGAGTGTTAGAAACGGCATCAAGACTTCAAAATGATCGTCATTCAGTCAGTGTGATTTATGGTAGCATGCCTCCTGAGACAAGAAAGAAACAAATTCAACAGTTCATTGAAGGAAAGTCAAAGGTCATCGTATCAACGGATGCAATTGGGATGGGTCTTAATTTACCAATACGTCGAATTGTATTTTTAGAAAATGAGAAATTTGATGGCACAAGAAGAAGGCTTTTAACTTCACAGGAAATTAAGCAAATTGCAGGGAGGGCAGGCAGAAAAGGTATTTATGATGTTGGTAAAGTGGCATTTACTAAGGATATCCGGCTTATGAGAAGGAAACTAGAACAAGAAGATGAACCTGTTCATACTTTTGCGATTGCACCTACAAGCGGTGTGTTAGAAAGGTTTCAAACGTATTATCGTGACCTTGGTACATTTTTTGAATTATGGGATCGCTTTAAAAATCCAAGGGGGACGGAAAAGGCAAGCTTAGCTGAAGAGCGGGAGCTTTACGAAATCGTAAAGGGAACTGAAATTGAAGCACGTCTTTCTTTACAGGATTTATATGGATTTTTACATCTTCCGTTTGCTTCAAGGGAGCATGCTTTAATTCAGCAATGGTATGAGACCATTTTTGCAATCATTAATAACGAAGACCTGCCAGAGCCAAATATTAAAAAGCGAACTTTGGAGGACCTCGAGTTATCGTATAAGAAATTAGGATTACATTTATTGTTTTTATATCGCTTAGATCGGAGAACGGAGGCAATTTATTGGGAAAGAGTAAGGGATGAGTTGAGTGACGAGGTCCATGAAAAGCTTCAAACAGATGTTGGTTCTTTTGCAAAAAGATGCCGTAGTTGTGGACGTCATTTGCCCTGGAATTATGATTTTCCAATTTGTGACCAATGCCATGCAGCACGCTATAAACGGTCATAGTGATTATTTTGTATAACGATTCGCGTAGCTGGAGGCAACAAAGGAGTCAGGTTTGATCTTAGGTTCAAAACCCATGGATTCGATTCTTGTGACCATTTCTTCTACGTATTCACGGGTTTTGTTTCGCTGTCCTGAACCGATATCAATATGTCCTTCCATTGTAAATGAGGCACCATGGTATATATGGGGGAGAACGATATCGATCAGACGATTTTTATGCGCTTCGGTAAAAAGGGAGACAATTCTTTCGGTAAGAGTCGTTTCATAGGAAATCCGCTCATGGAGCTGTTTCATTTCCCTAGGTTCTACAACCTTTCGAATACAGGCCCAGGCACCTTTACCGATGTTTTGAATAACAACTCCACTAATAAAAAGGGTACGATTATGATGAACCTGAGAGTCTGTTCCAACCATTAGTCGGTAGTTTCCACTGGGGTGAAGCTGCATAAACGTAATTATTCTTTCAAATATATCTTCAAATGACATGTGATTTTCTTGAAGGTTTTGAAACAGAAATATGTCCTTTTGATTGTGAGACAAACCGCCACCTACTTTCGCATGCTCTTAGAAAAGTATATGGCTTATACTCGAGGAAGTTGTCATCTTTCTTTTTCTATAAATATTTAGGATAAAAATGGTCAAGGTTCCTATGAAGGGGTCCTTGGCTTTTTTTGTTAAAATAAGCGATATAAAGGGAATGGGGGACATTTATGATCGGTAAAAAAATAGCCATTGTTACAGGTGCATCAAGTGGTTTTGGCATGCTAACAAGTATTGAGCTAGCTAAGCAGAATTATTATGTAGTTGCGACAATGAGGAATGTAGATAAAAGGTTTGCTTTACTAGAGAGGGTAGGAGAAGCAAAGGTTGCAAAACTTGTAGAGGTCTTTTCTTTGGATGTAACAAATGATCATTCTTTACTAGTATTTAAAGAGAAACTTAGAGAGCTTGGACGAGTAGATGTGTTGGTCAATAATGCAGGTTATGCTGGCGCTGGGTTTTCTGAAGAGATACCGATCAATGAGTATCGACAGCAGTTTGAAACGAATGTGTTCGGAGCAGAAATCTCTCAACAATCCTCGACTAAGCTAAGGTACCCAATTGGGAAAGGGGTAAAGTTTACTTTGTTCATAAAAAGCTGTTTTCCATGGAGGCTTTGGGAGCGTATGGTAATGAAAAAAATAGAGTAGATTTACATAGATTGAATTTCTGTAACATATATTAGTAGGACTGAAACGATTCATAAAGGAGCAGAGATATTGTACCAGAATAAAATTAAAGTGATCGTCTTAAGTCTACTATTTACAGGGGTTTTACCTGCTCTCACTGCTACTGCTCCTCATGTAAAAGCAAATACTCAAGGCTCTGTTCTTAGTCAGCAATTGGATTCATTTATTAATGAAGAGCCACTATTAACCGGAGCGATAGTAGGTGTTAGTATTAGAAACCAACAAACAGGTGAAGTAATATATGATCATCTGGGATCAACAAGACTTCGGCCTGCTTCCAATTTAAAGTTAATCACAGCGGCTAGTGCCTTAGAAGTACTGGGAGAAAACTATACCTTCTCTACTAAACTTTTTGTAAATGGAAGGATTGAAAAAGGAGTGCTAAAGGGTGATGTAATTATACAGGGGGGTGGGGACCCTACCCTACAGCAATCTGATTTACAAGCTTTTGCTCAAAGCCTCAAAGAGATCGGAATAAAAAGTATTGGTGGACAGATCCTTGGAGACGATACAAGGTATGATGACATTCGTTATTCCATTGATATGCCATGGAGTGATGAAGAAGCCTATTATGGCGCAGAAATATCTGCATTAACTTTATCGCCTGATCAGGATTATGATGCGGGTACAGTAGCACTAGAAGTAAAGCCTGCAAAAAAGGTAGGAGAAAAAGTAAGCTTTACGATGAGGCCAGAAAATACATATGTTCAGGTTGTAAATGAAGCAATAACAAGCGCAAAAGATAGTAAAGAGGATCTTACGTTCACTAGAGATCACTCTACCAATACGATCACGATTTCTGGTCAGATTCCTCAAGGTGCTACAAGTGAAAGTGAGTGGATAGCGGTTTTTGATGCTAGTAAGTATGTTGTACATGTTTTTGATGAGGAGTTAAAAAAAGTGGGTATCCAAGTGGATAAAGGATTCCGCCTAGGAGTGACACCAAGTAATGCGCGTTTAATTGACGAGCACAAATCGATCTCACTAAGAGAGTTATTAGTGCCTTTTATGAAGCTTAGCAATAATGGACACGGTGAGCTATTGGTGAAGGAAATGGGGAAGTATAAAAAAGGAACGGGTAGTTTTGAAGCAGGATTAGCTGTTATGAATGAGAAGCTAACCCCATATGGAATGGACTTTACCAACCAAGTGATAAGAGATGGTTCAGGGATTTCTCATGTGAATTTAGTACAACCGAATGAACTCACGAAGCTGTTGTTCTCTATACAAACAAAGAGCTGGTTTCCAAGCTATTATGGTGCCTTGCCAGTAGCTGGAGCAAAGGAAAAACTGGTAGGTGGAACATTACGGTATCGGATGAATCAAGAACCTTTAGTAGGGAATGTTGTGGCAAAAACCGGAACATTAACGACAGTAAGCTCCATATCCGGTTATGTAAAAACGAAATCAAAGGGCAACATGATATTTTCTATTCTAATAAATAATGTGATGGATGAAGAAAAAGCAAAAAAAGTAGAAGACCGAATGATAGCAATATTAGCGAATCAATAAAGAACCTAGGGAAGGAGCCCTAGGTTCTATTCCTTTTCTTTGGGTTGAAACTTTAATAACTTCATTAACTTTTCTGTTGAGGCTTTAATAGTGTAAAAGTGAGGATGGTTTTCATCATCCCAAATGAGGATATATGGCTCTTCCTCCTCATATGAGAAAATAAGAACAGCCTCATTGACAAAATCATTGAACCATTCATTTTTAACCGTGACGGGTGGATCTAGAGGTATCTTGACCATTACACCTTTTTTGGGGAGTGGATCAAGATTTGTGTACACGCCTGAAATACTTTTAATGATCTTTTCTGTTTCCTTTTGAATATCAGAAGTTGCCGGACTCTCCTGGACGACTTTTCCTTCTTCGATATCAAAAATCTCAACTGGTTTTTGCTCGGCAAAACTAGCAAGTGGAGCTAGAAGGAAAAATACGAAACCAATAACTAGAGTTTTTATTTTCATCATGCATCACCTCATAACTATTATTCCCAATTTAACCGAAATTTTGCTAAAATAAAAGAAGTTGAAAAAGGAGGCATTCTTGATGAATATTATTCATGCACATTTAAAAATAAAGTCAGAAAAACGTGAAGAATTTTTGGAAGTGGTTAAGCCGTTGGTTGAGGGTTCGCAAGCGGAAGAGGGAAATATTCGTTATGAACTATATGAGTTAACCACTGATACTAATACATTTGTCGTATTAGAGGAATGGAAAGACATGGATGCGATTAAGTTTCATAATGAAACTCCGCACTATAAAGACTGGGGGAAGGTAAGCTCAACCTATCTTGCGGCTCCACCTGTTGTGTCTGTTTTTGAAGCAACTAAAAAAAATTAATATTTAATGAAAAACAATCATGTAATTGGTTGTTTTTTTTTTGTTTGGGGAAGTTAAGAAGAATGGAGGAAAGGTGAAAACATGAAGATGTTATGTATTGATGGTGGAGGAATTCGAGGGGTATTTGCAGTTGCTATTCTTCAGGAATTAGAAAAGGATATAGGAATGAGCATTCGAGATTCCATTGACCTTGTTGCGGGTACAAGTACAGGCTCAATCATAGCTGCTTCCATTGCTGTAAAAAGGGAAATGGATGAACTCCTCGAAGGGTACCGCCACTATGGAAGAAGAATTTTCAAACGGAAAGCAAGAATAGGCTTGTTTCGCAGTATTTATAGTGATCGAGATCTACGCCGCTTTATACAAAAAGCATTCAAGGAGAAATCTCTTGCTGAAGTAGGAATTCCACTTTTAATTCCTGCAGTCAATGTAACGGAAGGGAAACCATATGTTCATCGTTCGCATTATGCTGTTCATGAGAAAGGCGAAAATGATCATATTAAGCTTTGGGATGCTGTATTATCCTCATGTTCTGCTCCTATCTACTTTCCACCTAACAATATTAATAATGAAGTCATTACCATTGATGGAGGTCTCTGGGCCAACAATCCGTCACTCGTATGTATTACGGAAGCCATAAACCATTACGAATTAGAAATGGGACAAATAAAAATATTGTCAATTGGACTTGGTCAACAAAAAATCAATTTTAATTCTAAAAAATCTCATTTATGGGGCATAAAGCATTGGATGCCTTTCCGGTTACATACGATGACCTTTACACCAAAGCTTTTGGACCTTGCCCTCCATTTATCATCGGAATCCATCTCATATCAGTGTCAACATTTACTTGGAGATAACTACTTACGATTAAATACGGATTTAGGTAAGGAAGTTCCTTTTGACCAAGTAGAGACAATTGACTGGCTTATTGAATTAGGTCGGCAAGTATATAAAGAGAAAAAACAGGAAATTCTGGGATTTTTACAAAACTAAAAATAAGGATGCAGAAACGTGCATCCTTTTTTCATTTTGGACAGACGATTTAAATTATAGTAAAATGAGCCTCAGATTTAAATAGAGGAGAAAAATAGATGAAGTTTATATCTTGGAATGTGAATGGTTTAAGAGCTTGTGTTAAAAAAGGCTTTTTAGACTATTTTAATGAAATGAATGCAGATTTCTTTTCGTTACAAGAAACGAAGCTGCAAGAAGGTCAAATTGATTTACAGTTAGACGGTTATTATCAATTTTGGAATTATGCAGAAAAAAAAGGTTACTCAGGCACAGCTATCTTCACAAAACATAAACCACTCTCTGTTTCATATGGTGTGGGTGAACATGAATCGCAGTCAGAAGGGCGAATTATTACCCTTGAGTATGAAAATTTCTACGTAGTAAATGTGTATACACCAAATTCACAACGTGATTTAGCTAGATTGCCCCTCCGTTTGCAATGGGAAGATGAATTATCTGACTACTTAACTCATCTAGATAAGAAAAAACCGGTTATCTATTGTGGGGATTTAAATGTGGCCCATGAAGAGATTGATTTAAAAAATCCAAAGAGCAATATCGGAAACTCTGGTTTTACGATAGAAGAAAGAGGTAAGATGTCCAACCTACTAAGCTCTGGCTTTGTGGACTCCTTCCGCTATTTATATCCAGAACAAAAAGATACGTATACTTGGTGGTCATATATGAGTAAGGTCCGAGAAAGGAACATCGGATGGCGTATTGATTATTTCATTTTATCAAATAGGATTGCTCCGAATTTAATAGACTCACAGATTCATTGCGATGTCATGGGAAGTGACCACTGCCCGGTATGTATTGAAGTGAGTTTGTAAAAACTGAATATAGCAATTACTTTAGGAGGATTCTCTCATGTTAAAAGAATCATTACAGAATTTAATTAAAAATCAAAGCAAAGTTGAATTGTATCCAGAGGAATACGATTTTGTCATAAACAATGGACTAACCAACTCTGATACGGAAGTTGTCAAAATTGATGGGAAATCTAGATTTCACGATGCATATATGGAACGCTCAAATAAGGAAACAGAAGAATTTCTGGGAGAGGAAAATGCGAACTTCTTAAATGAGCCGATTACGTATTTTAAGGAACATATGAATGAGTTTCTTTATATGGAATCGAAATGGTTTACGTTAATTGGAATCGATGCGATTTCCTTTGAAGTTGACGACTTATTTAAAACATACGATGTGATGCTCGGTCTAAAAATTCAAAAGAAGTATTCCTCAAAGCTTAGAGACTATTTTACGGAACACTCAGAAGATCCTGAAGAACCTGTAGACTTAATGTTTGACGCGCAAGAAGGCATTTGGAATATCAATTTTTCCCTACATACACTTCCAGGTTTTCGTGAGGATATGACCGTTGCGGAGGCTTACCAATTGGTATACTCATTTATCTTTTCATTTGTTCAAACGATTTAATTTAATGAAATATTAATTAGTCAAGAACATAGGATAGAGAGTACATGCTTACCCACTTAGGAGGAAATAAAATGAAGCTGTTAAAATGGATTTGTATGGTTGCCCTAGCTTTTGTAGTGGTCAGTTCAAATCAAATGGTTTATGCCTCAACTGATTCAAATGATGAGGAAAGTATTAATGAAAAATTTGGTCTTCCGATTGTTGTATATGGTGAAGCCTTGTCCGACAGTCAGAAAGCAGAGGTAAGAGACCTGCTTGAGATAAAAGATACTAGTAAAGTAACAGAAATTACTGTAACAGGGGAAGACCTTGTTTATTATATTGATGGAGATAAAAACTCAAATATGTACTCCTCCGCAAAGATTACACGTAAGGATAAAGGAGAAGGCCTGGTTATTAACCAAGTTACACCAGAAAACATTACAGAAGTAACGAGTGAAATGTATGCCAATGCTCTATTAACTGCGGGAATTGAGGACGCAATTGTAGATGTAGCATCACCTGTTAAGGTAAGTGGACACTCTGCTCTAGTTGGTATTTATAAAGCATACGACGAGGGTAAAGGGACAGAGTTGAATCAAGAACGTACGGAAGTAGCGAATGAAGAACTAACGCTAGCTACAGATCTAGCAAAAAAAGAAGGGCTCGATGAAGATAAGGTAAGTGAGCTGCTAACAGAAATAAAAAAAGAAATTGCCGAACAAAAACCAGCAACAAAGGAAGAATTGGAGCAATTGATTGACGAGAAGCTCCAAACCTTAAATGTTCAATTAACTGCAGAAGATCGCCAGCTACTAATTGACCTTTTTGAAAAAATGCGTAATCTCAATATTAATTTTGATAATGTTCAATCACAGCTAGAAGATCTATCAAAGGATATCCAAAATCGTATTGAGAATGCAATTAGTGAAAATAAAGGGTTTTTGGACACCATAGCTAATTTCTTTAAGTCGTTTATTGATAGTTTGAAGAGCTTGTTTTCATAAATTTTGAATCCCACTATGGTGGGATTTTTTCATGTGAGCAGAATGATTTACAGCGAAATGTGGGAGGGGTACAATTAACGAATCACAAGAGCGTTTAATTACGGTTTCTTGTTGCAAACTATGGTTCATATGCAAGTAAATTATGTTGTAGGTGGGGTTTCTATGAAGATTGAAGTATGGTCAGATTTCGTTTGTCCATTTTGTTATATTGGAAAAAGAAGATTAGAGGAAGCGATTAATCAATTTCAACATAAAGACCAAGTAGAGGTAGAGTTTAAAGCATTCGAATTGGATCCTAACTCGCCGTTAGATCCAACTATGAAAATTCATGAGGCATTGGCTAAGAAATATGGAATGAATGTGGAAGAAGCGAAACGAGCAAATGAAAACATGGCGAAGCAAGCAGCTTCTGTCGGCTTACAATTTCGCTTTGACGATATGATGCCAAGTAATACCTTTGATGCTCACCGTTTAGCTAAGTATGCTCAGACGGTAGGAAAAGAAAAGGAACTGACTGAAAAGCTTTTGTATGCTTATTTTACGGAGAACAAACAGTTATCTAAAAAAGACGTATTAGTAGAAATTGCTGAAAGTGTGGGTATTGGAAGAGTGGAAGTAATGAAAGTATTAGACGATAACACTCTTTATGCGAATGATGTTCGTATCGATGAAACGATGGCACAGCAGTACAAAATAACAGGCGTACCATTCTTTGTTGTGAATAATAAATATGGTATTTCCGGAGCACAGCCTTTGGAAACATTTAAAAATGCGTTAGAAAAGGTTTGGGAAGAGGAGAACGCTATTAGCCCGCTTCAAAATCTGTCTTCAGATGAGGCGGGAGTTTGTACAGATGATTCTTGTGAGATTCCAGAGAAGTAAATGGATATAAGGAGTGAGGAAATTGAAGTTAGAAGGGAAAAAAATCATCCAGTTGGTTAGCAATGACTTCGAGGACTTAGAATTATGGTATCCTGTTTTGCGACTTCGTGAAGAAGGGGCCATCGTTGATATTGTAGGAGAAAAAGCTGGAGAAACGTATATCGGGAAATATGGAGTTCCTATTAAATCAGATCGGGCCTTTGCAGATATTAACCCAGACGATTACGATGCCATTCTTGTTCCAGGTGGATGGTCACCGGATTTATTAAGAAGATTTGAATCGATTCTCAGCATGGTTCGTTCTATGGATCAGGCAGAAAAACCGATTGGCCAAATCTGTCACGCAGGATGGGTATTAATCTCTGCAAAAATCTTATCAGGCCGAAAGGTAACAAGTACTCCGGGAATTAAAGATGATATGATCAATGCGGGAGCTGAGTGGGTGGATGTTCCAGTTATCGTGGATGGACATATAATCTCTAGTCGCCGTCCACCAGATTTACCTGACTATATGAGAGAATTTATAGCTGTTTTAGCTAGTAAATAGTCACCACTCATTACAGACTTAGTAAAAGGTCTCGGGAGCATGAGCTCTTGGGACCTTTTGTCTGTTTTCTTTAATATCAATATTTGGAGATAGGTTGGAATGGGGGAGCTGAATTGAAGTTTAGGACCTTAGAATTCCAGAAATTAGTAGAATGAGGGAACAAAAATTAGATTTAGTGCCTTCGGATTCCAAAAATTAGTAGAATGAGGGAAAAAATTAGATTTAGTGCCTTCAGATTCCAGAAATTAGTGGAATGAGGGAACAAAAATTAGATTTAATGCCTTCAGATTCAAGGTATTAGTAAGGAGAACTAAATTAAATTTTATCCCATTTAGTTGGAGCGGAGGATGGTGACTCGGACCTGCCTGCCGAAATATCTCCGTATCACAACGCACATCTAACCGGTCAGTTTTTACTATTGCTAATATTAATGATCTGAATCTTTTTAAACATTGCCCCGTATATAAGATAAGTTAAAAGCAGTAAGGGGGAGTTCTGGTGAACCAAAAGAAACTGTATTTTTCCGATTCATTCTTTTCTACAGGGAAGACAGATATTTTAACGGAAGAGGAAGAAAAGATTGGAGAGATTGATCTTAAAAGTATGTTTTCTTCGTCTGTAGATATTTTGAATGGAAAACATGAAGTTTTAGTGAGTGGAAAATTCCCGATGCTAAGTATCCATTGGAGAATATTAGATCAAGAAGGTACTGAGTTAGGAAAGTTAAAGGAGAAATTTGCTTTCTTCTCAAAAAAATATTTGTATGAGGCATATGATCGGGACACGTTTTTCATCGACTCTGAATTGTTTTCAAAGGACTATGTGATCAAACGAGAGTCAGACGAAACAGTGATTGCGACATTTAAAAAAGTAAGTGGCATCTTTTCATCTGCCGCTTACGAATTAGACAATCTCTCTAATACGTTAACTTCACCAGAATTAATAGCTGTTATCATGGGTGTAAACGCTATGCAAAAGCGTAATAACTCATCAAATGCCGCAACATAATCTAGAGTTCGCTTACAAAGGTTGCTAATTATAGGCAACCTTCTTTTCATTTCGTAAAGATATGATACTATATAGAAAAAGCTGGTAAGAAAATGAGGTTTGATTCGTGTTTAAAAAACCAATATCAAAAAGAAATTGGGGAATATCGCCATATATTTGGAGCGTTATCAGCATACTCCCTTTTTATTTTATCTTTCAATCATCATCCACTCCTGAAATTGTTGCAGGAATCATACTGACTGTTATATTTTTCATTACCTTACGATTTGCGTTTTTATCAAAACGATGGCCTGTCTACTTATGGACGATGATATTAATCAGTATTTCTATTACTATGGCTATTCTTTTTTCGTTTGTGTACTTTGCTTTTTACATAGCTTATTACAACGGTAATATTAAAAAACGTGTTGCATTTATGACTTTATACGTCATTCATCTTGTCGCAACCACGTTTGCAATCAATTACAATGTGGTTTTACAAGATCCTCAGTTTATAAGACAGCTACCATTTGTCATTATCATCTGGATAAGTGTTATTTTATTACCTTTTAATATATATAATCGTAAGAAGCAAGAGGTGCTTGAAGAAAAGTTGGAGGATGCGAACAAGCGGATTGCCGAATTGGTGAAACAAGAGGAAAGGCAACGGATTGCTCGAGATTTACATGATACATTGGGACAAAAACTTTCTCTCATTGGCTTAAAAAGTGACTTAGCTCGAAGATTGATCGCGAAGGATCCTGAACAGGCCAAGGATGAGTTAAAGGATGTACAGCAAACGGCAAGAACCGCATTAAACGAGGTGCGACAATTAGTATCACAAATGAGAGGGATTCGGCTCGACGAAGAAATTGTACTCGTTAGACAAATATTGAAAGCGGCAGATATTGAGTTTATCTTTAGCCAAGGAAAAACAGTTACTAATATATCGCTTTTTCTTGAAAATATTTTAAGTATGTGTATTAAGGAAGCAATAACGAATGTTGTGAAGCATAGTCAGGCGAATGTCGTTCAGCTGACGATAAAACAATCATCAAAAGACCTAACGATCATCGTTCAAGACGATGGAATTGGTATTTGGCAAAAACAAAGCGAATCATCTGGGCATGGATTAGTGGGGATGAGAGAACGTCTTGATTTTGTTAATGGAAGTCTCAAAATCATCGGTGATGGTGGAACCAAGCTAATTATGAAGGTGCCTCTTGTACAGGTCGCAAAGGAGGAAAATTCAGTATGATTAAAATCGTTATAGCAGAGGACCAGCGTATGCTGTTAGGAGCCTTAGGATCTCTATTAAGTCTAGAGGATGATATGGAAGTAATCGGCAAGGCGAATAATGGAAACGAAGCGGTTTCCCTTGTGAAACAATTACAACCTGATATATGTATCATGGATATTGAAATGCCTGAAAAGACAGGGCTTGAAGCGGCTGAAGAGCTAAAGGGTGGAAACTGTAAAGTAATTATTCTAACTACCTTTGCACGTTCAGGCTATTTCCAGCGAGCACTAAAAGCGGGAGTAAGAGGGTATCTCTTAAAGGATAGTCCAAGTGAAGAATTGGCAAGTTCAATTAGAAATATTGTAGAAGGCAAGCGAATTTATGCACCTGAACTAATGGATGATCTTTATACTGAGGAAAATCCTCTAACGGAAAGAGAGCGCGAGGTTCTTGAGCTTGTTGCGGAAGGAAGGAATACGAAGGAAATCGCTGAGCAGTTAAACATTAAAACAGGAACGGTTCGAAATTACATATCAGCCATTTTGGAGAAACTTGAGGTTACGAACAGAATTGAAGCCATAACACAATCGAAAGAAAAGGGCTGGTTTAAGTAAAACTCTTATACATGCCCACCTGCTCTACCATAGGATAATTTCCTATGGTTTTTATTTTTTATTGAAAATTGGTCATATACCCTTAACACATCAAGAAGTATCGTGACATAACCTATATTAAAAAGGTAGGAGGGATTAAGATGAGTAATAAAGAAGAATTTGAAAAAATTTCCAAACAAAGTATGGATTTATTAATTAATGCTACGTTAAAAAGACATGGCATAAATCTTAATACAAAGCCACAGCTTTCAGATGAAGATAGAGCAGAATTAAAAAGTTTAATTGAAGGACTTAAGCAAAACGTGGAGTCTCTAACGAATATTACAAAAAAGTAAAGGGTAAAAGTGGTTGTGACAAGCAACCACTTTTTCTAGTTTAATACCTAAAAAAATAACTAGTCTATAGTCCATTTTTCTATAAATATAGTCTTTTGCCCTGACAGACCGGGTCAAACTTACATATACCAATAGTGTAATAACTAAAACCATTAAGGAGGAAATCATATATGGGTTCAAGAGTATGGAAAGGCGAAGCCCCAGTTCTTGCTGACAATAGAGGCGGCTACGCATACGACGCACCTCAAAAATTTAATGCATTAGATCCTAATTGCGCACATCCTTGGGATTTCTGCTC
Organism: Robertmurraya beringensis; assembly: GCF_042433785.1. Classification (NCBI taxonomy): domain Bacteria; kingdom Bacillati; phylum Bacillota; class Bacilli; order Caryophanales; family Bacillaceae; genus Robertmurraya; species Robertmurraya beringensis. The sequence continues at coordinate 91,945 of NZ_JBHLUU010000122.1, forward strand.
AGGTGATGAAACACAGGAAGCTGATCAAACAACTAAAAGCGTGCAAGCATCCTACGAGTCAATCGTAATTAAAGATTCTTGTGATGTGGAAGTAATCACTACTGACACGCAAGCAGCCATCAATCTTCAAGTAGCTCTTCAAGCTGCTATTCAACTAGTGATTAGCATCTCAATCGCTAGTAGCGAACAAGCTGAAGTATTAACACAAGAATTAACGCAAAAATTAATCAATAAGCAAGTCAATCGTCAACAAACGTATATCGAAAACTCTCGTGGCGTAAAAGTAACGACTACTGACACAGATTTAGCTGTTAACGTACAAGTGCTTCTACAAGTTCTACTAGCTCTAGTTGCTAGATTAGACATCCTATAATCATGAGAGAAAAACAAGGAGCTAAATAATAGCTCCTTGTTTCTTTATTTATCTCACTCCAGCAGCCTTTTCGACTTGGACTTGGTGGGAAGAATCAGGTTTGCCATCCACATGTCTTGTACTACCTGAAAAGTACACATCAAAGTGACCCGTAATTCCGTTGTCCATAATGTATTCTCGTTCATGTGGGTAAAAGCTCATACTTGCGGCCAGTTTTCTTCCGTCTACCTCAACAATGACAGCTCGTGGAGTCCAGGAATAGCCTCCCCAAATGTTTTTTGCGGTATTTGAATCGGTTACTGTAATCGTCTCACTATCTGCGTGATTAGCGCCAATCGTCCGTTTTATATTAAATGATTTGCCTGTAGCAACATCTGTTACCTTTGCTACTTTGCCAATTGTAAATACATATTGAGCTTCCGTCCACCAATTTAATAACTCACCATGACTCGGACTGACGGTCTCTTTTACAGGTATATTATGAACGGGGATTCGCAACTCTTGACCAATCGAGAGCATACTTGAGGTGGTTAACCCATTCGCTTGTAAAAGTTCTGCCTGTGGAATTCCGTATTTTATACTTAGACTCCAAATCGAATCACCAGCTTGAATTTTATGCGTGGTAAAGCTAACTGTGCTGATCGGAGTGGAAGTTGCTTTATCACTAATCCGTAATACTTGACCAATTCGTAATACATCACTAACTAATTGGTTACGAGATCTTAGTTCATCAACTGTTAATCCAAACTTTAGTGCGATAGAATACAGATTATCCCCACTTACAACTGTATATGTGTCAGGGAGCGATGGGGTAGATGAGATCGGTCCTGAAGTTGGAGCTTCCGATTGTGTTGAAGGAATCGTTAATACTTGTCCCAAACTTAATACGTCGCTTGATAGCTGATTATTCTTTTTTAGTGTATCCACTGTAGTATGATATTTTTTAGCTAGGCTATAAAGTGTATCTCCAGCAACAACCGTGTGGGTGACAGTGGTAGGTTTGGCTGTGGTTTCCGAAATAGTAGGAGTTTGTGCTATTTCAAGAATAGCTGGAATAATTAGTTTTTGATTTATGGATAGTGTTGTGGATGACATTTGATTGGCTTCTTTTATGCTATCAACTGTTATATTGTATTTTTTCGATAAACTATATAATGTATCTCCAGCTTGGACCGTATGGATCGCTTTTGGAATAACAAGCTTTTGTCCGATCGTTAATGTGTCAGAGGATAGCTTATTCGCACTTTTAATAAGATCCACAGAGGTCCCAAATTTTTTGCTTAATCCCCACAATGTATCACCAGGAGAAACGGAGTAAAAGAAGTTAGAATTTGTCTGCTCAATAGAAGTATTAGCAAAGGCGCGATCAGCTGCTATTGGCAAGGTGCTCATTACGAAACCACCTAACACAACCTTGACAACTGTAATTCTGATCGAAGGATAACGATTTTTTATTAAAAGAGTTGCTTGCTTCATAATATCAGTGCGGATGGATGACTTTGTGCCAAGTTCCTGTGAAAACTCAGTTAAAGTATCGTCCAAGTAAAGAATGAGTTCATATGCTCCGTTATGATTTTGGAGTAACTTATGCCTGATAAAATTGTCCATTCAAATACCTCCTAGAAAGACTACCTAGGAGGTATTTTCCACAGTAAAAAATTTGTTATGCATAAATGATCTTATTCACTGAATTCTATAAATATTTTCGTTGATAATTACTAATTGTAACAAGAGGCCAAATGTAGTTATAACTATGATAATGAATATAAAAACCACCAGGCAAACCGGCCCCTGTTGGATACTCAATCGTCCAATTTGTTTTTTCAAATGATGATAAGAGAAATTCCATTCCAAGCTCTATTTCTTTTGTTGGTTTATCATAATAATGTATCAGTGCGTCAAGAGCCCAAGCGGTTTGTGAAGGGGTACTAGCATAAAGCGGCGTATATTTCATTTTCATGTCACTTGAGCATGATTCACCCCATCCGCCATTATTGTTTTGAATGGAATTCAACCAATTGATCGCTCGTTCGATGGAAGGATCGGACCGATTAACTCCGCAAGCTAATAATCCGGTAACGGCTGCCCAAGTACCATAAATATAGCAAATTCCCCAACGACCATACCATGAGCCATCCTCAAGTTGATGCTTCTTTAGCCAATGTATTCCTTTTTTAATTGTGGCCGAATTTCTATCAATATTCGTGTATTCTCCTAGAAAATGAAGTGTCCTACCAGTCAAATCAGCAGTGGATGGGTCAAAAAGAACTCGATCCTGGTATCGGAAAGGGATAAAAGAGAGCCACTTGTTTGTGATATTTTTTTCAAAAGCAGCCCACCCTCCGTCCTTGTTCTGCATGGAAATTACCCAGTTTACTCCTTTTTTCCAAGCGGTTGAAGGAGTTTTTTTTGCAATAGTGGAAGGCGCAAGGGCACGTAAGGCAGCGGTCGTATCATCTATATCTGGGACCATCGTGTTGATTGGAGAAAAACCCCAACCACCCGGTGGAGTGTCTGGACAATTTATCACCCAATCACCAAAGGTAGTATGTTGGTGATTTAATAAATATTGAGTGGAGCTTGCTATCATTGTATCCGAATCCTTTACACCTGCGATATGCAAGGCACTGCTAATTAGTGCAGTATCCCAAACCGTAGATGGTGAGTTTTCAATATAATAGAGGTCTTTCTCTTCAAAGAGAAAAGATTTCATCCCCTCAATGGCATTTTTAATAAGGTGATGATCTTTTTTGTATCCGAGTGCTAATAGGGAGTAAATCATAAAAAAGGTAGAGCTAAAATAGCTAAATAGTGTACCATTCGACTCTATTCTTTCAAGCATGTAAGCTTCACCTTTATGAAAAGACTCTTCATGAATTTGTTGGGGTATTTTTGCTAGTTTTATAGCTTCTGATTTAATTTTTGAGAGTAATTTCATTGAGCGTTCGTCGATTTGTGACGGATCTTCTTCTCTATCTATATTCAAGTCTTCTAGAGAAGGGCATTGAGGGTGAATATTCATAAAATTTTTATTTGAACAAATGATAATCGGGACCCAATGAGCTCTAGCATAGCCAACGATTTCAAATATAGAAATGGGCGACGGTAGTGTCAAAAGTTCTATGAAAACTATGTAAAGTATTAGATCACTTCCATTGGGGGGACGTGAGGCCCCGCAATCGCTCTTGACAAACAGTCGAAAAAGGTTGCGATAAAAGTATCAAGGGCGAAGGGAACAAAAGTAGGCATGACAAATAACCCTTGACCATTACCAATTTTAACCTTTTTCTCCATTCGGTTTGTCAAGAGTTCGCTTCGCCGATTACTGAATAGCCCAAGGGGCTCAGCTAAACAAAAA
>NZ_JBHLUU010000123.1:0-105196 GCF_042433785.1 Robertmurraya beringensis
AAGTTAAAAAAGATATTCGAGATACCATAAATTTAGGTACCTCTGCTTTCCTATTGCAAAAATTGCATTAATAATATCATTAACACAACTGATCTTGTTTAAACCCATATTTATTTTCACAGAAAAAGAAAATAAATATAGCCCTTAAAAAACTCTAGCTCTAGCAGGACTTTTAATAAACTCTCTCCTGAAGGAGGCCTACCATCAGGAGAGAGAGCATTATGACATGTCGCCCCTGCTTTTCTCTGTCCAACATTTCCACAAAGGGAAAGCATGAGCTTATGACGTGAAAGCCGGGAAAAATAGAAGCTTACGCGTCATAAGAAGAGGTTTATGACATGAAAGCCGAGAAAAATAGAAGCATCTGTGTCATAAGAAGAGGTTTATGACATGAAAGCCGAGAAAAATAGAAGCATCTGTGTTAAGAAGAGTTTTATGACGCGAGAGCTATAAAAACAGAAACGCTCGCGTCATAAAACTTTTTCGAGGAGTCCATACGTCGCTAAACGGGCCCTTTCGCTTTTCGTTGTCCAGCTCCGCCTCCTTGACCCTCGAGGTCATAAGCCAACTCGCTCCAGAAGGCAGGACTTCCTGCGCGATTCGTCTTTTCCCAGACCCCCCTGACCAAGATGCCTCCGCTTTTCTTTTTGCAAATAAGGTCAATAAATTAAATAAATCCCGTTATAGGATATTTCTCTGAATCTAGTATGATAGTAGTATCGTAAGCGATTACACCTAAAGGAGCGTTGAGGATGAACAAGTACAGTATTGCTGTTGATATTGGTGCTTCAAGTGGAAGATTAATGTTAGGCCATAGAGAAAATGGACAATTACAGTTAAGCGAATTATATCGATTTGAGAATCAAATCGTACAAAAAGGCAATCATTTTTGCTGGGAGCTTGATCGACTGTTTGATGAAATCAAAACAGGATTAAAAAAGTGCCGTGAACTTGGTATCCAACCAGATAGCATCGGGATTGACACATGGGCGGTAGATTTTGTCTTACTAGATGAAAATGACCAGCCGCTAACGGAGGCCGTATCCTACCGTGATCCACGAACCGATGGCATGATGGAAGAGGTATTCGAGCTCATCTCCAAGGAACGCCTTTACCTAGAAACAGGCATCCAATTTCAAAAGTTCAACACGATTTATCAGTTATATTCCTTGAAAAAAAATCATCCTGACATCTTAGCAAAAGCAAAATCCTTTTTAATGATTCCGGATTATTTGAACTTTTTACTAACAGGGAAAAAATCGAACGAATATACAAACGCAACATCCACACAGCTAGTCAATGCATTTACGAAAAAATGGGATTACGAGCTGCTAGATATATTAGGCATAAATAAGGACATGTTCCATGAAATACAGATGCCAAAGACGATTCTAGGGAACTTGAAGGAAGAGCTAGTAACGGAGCTTGGCTTTGATATGAACGTGATTCTCCCTGCCACACATGATACCGGATCGGCGGTTATCTCTGTACCAGAAGAGGAGAGTACCATTTATATTAGCTCGGGAACCTGGTCGTTAATGGGAACGGAGAATCATTTCCCTATCTGTGTCACTAAAGCGCTAGATTACAATTTTACAAATGAAGGCGGCATCGACTATCGCTTCCGTTTCTTGAAAAATATTATGGGGCTTTGGATGATTCAAGAGGTTAAGCGAAATTACAATCACGAGTACTCGTTCGCTAGACTGGTAGAACTAGCGGAAGAGGCGGGAGACTTCCGTGCAATCGTTAACGTCAACGATGATCGATTCTTAAAGCCGGACAACATGATCCAAGAAATCATGAATTATTGCATCGAGACGGGACAAAGTGTTCCAAGTACACCTGGGGAAGTGGCGAAATGTGTGTATGATAGTTTAGCCGCTAGCTATAAAGAAACCATCGGAGAAATTGAAAGCATCTTTGAGAAGTCATTTGACAAGATCAATGTTATCGGTGGTGGCTGTCAAAATGAAATGCTGAATCAGCTTGTGGCGGATGTGACAAACAAAGAAGTGCTCGCTGGTCCGATTGAAGCCACAGCTATTGGGAATATCGTAGCTCAATTGATGGCATTAGGTGAAATTACGGATCTAGAGGAAGCACGTTCTGTCATCAAACAATCTTTTGAAGTAAAAAAATACGAACCTATTAAATCAGTAGCCAACTCATAATCGGAGAGGAAGAATATCATGACGATTAAGGAAAACTTTGAATTAGCAAAGCAAGCATACTCAAAATGGGGAATCGATGTAGAAGACGTATTACAAAAACTAAAATCAGTACCTATTTCTATCCACTGCTGGCAAGGCGATGATGTAGCAGGTTTTGAAGTGAATCCTAGCGAACTTTCTGGTGGAATTGATGTAACTGGAAACTACCCTGGAAAGGCAACGACACCTGAGCAATTGCGTAGCGACTTAGAAAAAGCACTTTCTCTTATTCCAGGTAAGCACCGTGTGAATCTTCATGCGATCTACGCAGAAACCAACGGGGAAGTAGTGGAACGTGATCAGCTAGAGCCGAAGCATTTTGAAAATTGGGTAGCTTGGGCGAAGGAACAAGGATTAGGGCTAGATTATAATCCAACCCTTTTCTCCCATCCAAAAGCATCAGATGGATTAACGCTTTCACATCCAGATGAAGAGATTCGTGAGTTTTGGATTAATCACTGTATTGGAAGTAGAAAAATCGGAGAGTATTTCGGAAAAGAACTCGGAACACCAGCATTAACAAACATTTGGATTCCAGATGGCTATAAGGATATCCCAAGTGATCGACTGACTCCAAGACAACGTTTAAAAGATTCTTTAGATAAAATTTTCGCTGTTCCTGTTGATGAGTCATACAATCTGGATGCGGTAGAAAGCAAAGTATTTGGAATTGGTTCTGAATCGTATGTGGTTGGTTCTCACGAATTCTATTTAGGCTATGCATTAAAGAACGATAAAATCTGCTTACTAGATACAGGACACTATCATCCAACAGAAACGGTATCAAACAAAATTTCTTCAATGCTTTTATATAGTGATAAGGTAGCTCTTCATGTATCAAGACCGGTACGCTGGGATAGTGACCATGTGGTAATTTTAGATGATGAACTAAAAGAAATAGCCCTTGAAGTGGTACGTAACGATGCACTGAATCGAGTCATCATCGGTCTTGATTTCTTTGATGCCAGTATCAACCGTGTAGCGGCTTGGACAATCGGTACAAGAAACATGGTGAAGGCATTGTTATACGCGATGCTTGTGCCAAACGAAAAATTAAAACAACTTCAAGAAGAAGGCAATTTTACCGAAAGACTAGCATTAATGGAAGAATTCAAAACCTATCCGTTCGGAGCGATTTGGGATTACTATTGTGAACAAATGGGTGTGCCTGTAAAAGAGGCTTGGTTAGAAGAAGTAAAAGCCTACGAAAAAGAAGTATTATCAAAAAGATAACAAAAAAGATAAGTAGATCTTCCTTTATAGGGTCTACTATCTTTTTGTTTTTCAAAGAATATGCTATAATTTAACATGAAATTAACATAAAAATAAAAATAAACAAATATAAATCAACGTTCAATAGGGGAAGGGTGTACGTCAGTGCTAGTAGCTGAAAGGCAGAGGAAAATTGTTGATCTAGTCAATGAACGTTTAAGTATTCGAGTGTCCGAACTGAGCAAAATTTTTTCAGTGACGGAAGAAACCATTCGGAGAGATCTTGAAAAATTAGAAAAAGATGGCTTGCTCGAAAGAAGTCATGGCGGTGCCGTGAGTATTGAAAAGGAAGACAATGAAGTTTCTTATGTGGAAAGAGAAATTACAAGGGCGGCTGAGAAGCGTGCCATCGCATTAGAAGCGGTGAAAATGGTGGAACCGGGGGACCAGATCGTTCTTGATGCGAGCACAACCGCTTGGTATATGGCGAAAGAGCTTCCAGACATGCCGTTAACGGTATTAACAAACTCGATCAAAGTAGCCTTAGAGCTTAGTAAAAAGGAACAAATCCGAGTCATCTCAACGGGTGGAAACCTGATGTCGATTTCTCTTTCGTATGTAGGCCCTCTAGCAGAACGTTCCTTGAAGATGTACCATGTGAATAAAATGTTCTTTTCATGTAAGGCGATTCATCCAGATGGTGGACTTAGTGATACGAATGAATTGCAAGCGTTATTAAAAAAGGATATGATCCAGATTGCCGATAAAGTAATCTTAATGGCGGATTCAAGCAAGTTTGGAAAAAGAGCGTTCTCACAGATAAACTCCTTATCAGCCGTGCATTGCATTATTACGGATTCAAACATGGATGATCGGACAAGAGAAAGGCTTGAGGAAAAGGAAGTTAAATTACTATTTGTGGATATTTAAGATGGAAACAGACCAAGTTAGGTCTGTTTTTTAATTATTAACAGAATCAAACAAAATGCCTTTGTGTCTAAAATGTTAAAGATCAAATATAAACACAAATGCATATCTGCATTTGTGTTGGTTATATTAGAACAGGGGAGTAAGATAATTATTTAAGAGATCAAACGGAAAGGTATCATGAAAACCTTTTCGTATTGTTAAAAACTCCTATGTAAAGAAGTGAACAAATTATTGAAGGAGGAAATAAAGATGAGCAATGTGCTGATGAGGTGATTGAAGTGATTGACATGTTTAAGAAATTGCTGCTCCTGTAGTGTTGAGTTAGCAGGTATATAATTACACAAAAAAACAGCGTGAGAATGGTCTTACGCTGTTTTTCTTTTAAACAAGGGATATTCAAGTTTGTTTTGAAGGGAAACACAATTTCATACTAGCGTGTCGGTCCAAATTCCCACTGGATTTAGACTCCCAAAGGTAATTTCTTGTTAGGTTTGTCCGAATTCCCATTGGATTCGGACACCTAGGAGCGATTTCGAGTCAAGTTCTGTCGGAATTCCCTCAGGATTTGGACAACCAAAGACAGTTTCTTGTTAGGTCTGTCTGAATAACCTCTGGATTCGAACTCCAAAGAGCACTTTCGTTCAAGTCCTGTCCGAATTCCCTTAGGATTTGGACAACCAAAGACAGTTTTCTTGTTAGGTTTGTCCGAATTCCCTTAGGATTCGGACAGCTAGGAGCGAATTCGAGTCAAGTCCTGTCCGAATTCCCTTAGGATTTAGACTCCCAAAGGTAATTTCTTGTTAGGTCTGTCCGAATAACCTTTGGATTCGAACTCCAAAGAGAGCTTTCGTTCAAGTCCTGTCCAAATCTCCCCAAGAATTCGGATTAACCAATTCTATCAAAAGGGCTACTCCTTTAATGAGTCATTAAGATTGTTCCCATCACGACTTTCAAAATCTGACTGGTCATCTGCTTCCGTTCCCTCAACCATCTGGTTACCAATCGCACCGCCTGAAACACCGCCTATCACAGCACCAACTAGGCCAAATGGAGCGCCGATCATCGCACCGGCAACGGCTCCATTCAGTGTTCCTGTTGTTTCACTTGAGTCACTGGGATTTTGATTGTTGTCCACTTCTTCTACATTTTCATCACCGAAGTTATTGCGCTCGTTACTCTGATTCATCTACTCACTTCCTTATTGATTAATTATGTAGGCACACCATCCTAACCATATACTACCCAGCCGAAAGAGTTTTACTCTCCATGTTTAGGGGTGGATTTCTAGTTTTATTAATTGAATTTTTACTTTAATAAGTTTGATGGATTTTTAATTTTAATAGAAAATACTTCTCCACAATTCAGGCATACTGTGTAAATTTTTTCTGATCCTATTTTTAACTTTGAGTTCAATGGACGAAGGTTTATATAGTCGGTTGCTTCAACGAAATTAGTTCCTTTACAATATAAGCATATTTGTTCTTTCATATATATCACCTCAGTAATGGAATACGGTATGAAAGGAAAATGGTTTCATTTTTATTTTGTGGACAATTCAGTGAAAGAAAAAAGACCTCATTTTACCAAGAGGTCTCAAAAAAACATAATGAAGTTGGATGAAATGGGATCAGTTCATAGATAAGGCTCAATGTCTTATATAGCAATACTTAATCCGCTTTTTCGTTCGGGAACGTTTGTTAATCTATAAACCTAATGTTTTATTCGGTACTTTAATTTTGAACGTAATATGGTCATTTTTTAAATCAAAACTTTGTACCTTTACTTTAAAGTTACTTTTCACTTCCATTTGTGTTACGCCAATATAGATCAGTTGATTTTTAGGGTCAATGTTAACCCATTCAGGTGTATCTAATTCTTTCTTCACATATTCAAGAATCTTTTTTTCTGGCAGTCCCAATAATCCAAGTGACATATCAGAAGCATACAACACAAGGTCGCCGTTTTCTTGTACCGAGGGTTCTAATGTGATAGATATGGGGATGTCGGTCTGAAAGGCTTCGATTGAACCTAATAATTGGACATTTTCATCAAATTTAACTGTATATTTATCATCTTTATCTTTCATATAATTATCTACATATTGATTCACTAGTTCATCCAAATTTTGCTTACTCGAAGAAATCGTAAATTCGGCCCCGGGTTCCTCTTCAAGTAATTCTTCTTTAGATATTTCTGTATCAGATACGGGCCATAGTAGAAAAATGAAGAAAAATAAAACAAAGCATACATTCGCTCCAACTATACCTAAAAATAATTGTTTCCATGACGGTTTTGTTTTTAGTTGTATTTCCATCCCATTTCACCTTCTATTCGATATCCTCATGTGGTAACTCAGTTTCTTCATAATATTCATTTAGATACTCGAGAACGCGCTTGGCCATTAATTTATACCCACTCGTATTCGGGTGGAAATTATCATCAGCTAACAGGTTGGTAGTAGAATTAGAGAATAAGTCTTCTGTAGGGATATAGTACACATTCTCAAACTCTTCTGTAACTAATTCACCGGCTTGATTCCAATCATTCATAATCATGTCTAGCTGTTCAATATCACCAAAGTAACGCTCGAATGGATTATAAAATCCAATCAAATAAATTTGAGTATCTGGATTTAGTTCACTTATTTTATGGAAAATAGCAGTTAATCTCTCAACATAGCTAACCTTTTCTTCTTGAAAGGGCTCTATATTAAGGTTTGTATAATTACTTCTAACTACTTTCATAATATCATTTGCACCGATGGTGATTAAAACGATATCAGCATCTTTTATAGCGGATACAATCTCTTCATTTTCCAACCTTTTTAACAATTGATCCGTTCGATTCCCTCTTTTTCCAAAGTTTTCGATGGTAATATTCATGTTTTGATCTTCGAATGTGTGGTTTAAAATACCAACATAACCGCCACTCTCTGTTTCATCCCCGACTCCCTGAGTGAGTGAATCTCCAATAGAAACGATTTTTTTATCATGACTAAAGAAATTTATTGTACCCTCGATCATTTCTCTGACTTTTTCTTTAATGGCCTCTGCTACTGGTTTATCATTAATGACGGTTGCTTCTTCTTCCTCGGCTTTAGTATCAACAGAAAGGCTAACGGATTCGTTAGTCACATTTGATGCAACACTCACAGGTTCTTCTTTCTGTTGACTAAAAGACGGTAGAAAAAAATAAAGAAGGAAACAAGCAAAAATAACACTAGAAGTACTGATCCATACCTTCTTTTTCTTCAAGTAATCCTCACCACCCGTTTTATAGTAATATCGGTGTCTCCTACATCTTATCAAGCCAACAAGTCATTTTACCATTCATTGACTAGTAAAATAATAGATTTATATATTTTTGTCACTTTCTTAAGGTATTAAATATTGGTAAATTCTTATTGAAAACTCCCCCACAATATTCAACTAATATCCTTAGTTCCACTTTTTTAAACACGGTGTCTAATATAAGTAAGCTGTATAGGAAATATCACCATTTCTAATTAATACATCTTATGTCGATAGTATGACAAATGGAAAAAGGTCAACCAGAAATTCTGGTGACCTTATTAACCAAGTGATCATTTGGTTGTTGCTTGGCGTATTGAGGGTTCAAGTAGATTCAAGAGGATCCGCACTTATTGGGTGGGGGGATAAGGGTAAGCACTCAAACTGATAAATAGACGGAGAAATTCTGCTTAGTTAGTAATAATTATTAAAAAAAACTAAAATAGAAGGAGAGATTCCGCCTATTGCCTCGAAAAACGCGAAAATACGCGATTATGCTTTGCATAAGCGGAAAATCTCCACTTATTTCCCCCGAAACGAGCTCCATTCTGCATCTAACGGAAAAATCTCCGTTTATTTTACTATCTTTTTTAGTCCGATACCATTCGGAACCGTTTTTATAAAAAGAAAATACTACCGTTTTTCACAATTATAAATGATCAAATATACTTTTGTTTGATAATAAGATATTAGGCATGATATAAGTGTAAAAGAAGCTTGGCTTTATTAATTATGGACCATGAGTTTGAGAGAGGATTTGAGTTTGAAATGATAGATAATTTTTGGCGTGATTTACCACGGCCATTTTTTGTACTTGCACCAATGGAAGATGTGACAGATGTTGTTTTTCGTCACGTTGTAAGTGCAGCCGGTCGACCGGATGTATTTTTCACAGAGTTTACAAATTCGGATAGCTATTGTCATCCAGAGGGCATGAAAAGTGTGCGCGGCCGTTTGACTTTTACAGAAGATGAACAGCCAATGGTGGCACATATTTGGGGGGATAATCCCGAATATTTCCGTCAAATGAGTATTGGCATGGCAGAGCTAGGATTTAAAGGCATCGATATAAATATGGGCTGCCCTGTACCGAATGTGGCATCGAGAGGGAAAGGTAGTGGCCTTATTCTCCGTCCAGACGTGGCGGCAGAACTTATACAAGCAGCCAAAGCGGGCGGACTGCCTGTCAGTGTGAAAACACGACTTGGCGATAAGAAGGTTGAGGAGTGGGAGGAGTGGCTTACCCATATTTTCAAACAGGATATTGCGAACCTTTCTATTCATTTGCGTACAAGGAAGGAAATGAGCCAAGTAGATGCGCATTGGGAGCTCATTCCGGAAATCAAAAAATTACGTGACCGTATCGCCCCCAATACGCTACTAACGATCAACGGAGACATTCCTGACCGTAAAGTTGGGCTGCAGCTTGCTGAACAATATGGTATTGATGGCGTTATGATCGGGCGAGGTATTTTTAAAAATCCTTTTGCTTTTGAAAAAGAGCCAAGAGAGCATAGTAGTAAAGAATACCTTGATCTATTAAGACTGCAGCTTGATCTTCAAGATCAATATGCGGAATTAGTGCCACGTTCCATTACAGGACTTCACCGCTTCTTCAAAATTTATGTCAAAGGATTCCGTGGAGCGGGTGAATTAAGAAATCAATTGATGAACACAAAATCAACAGATGAAGTGCGTGCATTGCTTGATAACTTTGATTTTTCTTAAAAAATTGGGGCGATTCTTCAAGAAGGAGGTCGCCTTTTTCCTTTTCACAACAGGAAGGGATTTTCCAGCATGACTGAACGAAAATGGTTTCTGAAAACCCTTTATCATCATACGAATGTTTATATATACTTAAACTATGTAAGTAAAAAACAATAAGGGGGGACTAGTATGACAAAGGAGTTGTCACTAGAACAACAGGAAGACTTATTGAAAGGTTTGAAAACACGTTTTGAGAAAAACTTGAATCGTCATGAAGGTCTTGAATGGGCCAAGATCCAAGAAAAGCTAGAAGCTAGAACGGAGAAACTGTGGTCGCTCAACGAAATGGAAAGAACCGGTGGGGAACCAGATGTGGTTGGTTATGATCAGGAGAACGACGAATACATATTTTATGATTGTTCAGCGGAAAGTCCTAAAGGTCGAAGAAGCGTTTGTTACGATCTTGAAGCGCTGGAGTCAAGGAAAAATCATAAACCGGAAAATAACGTCATCGATATGGCCACTGCTATGGGGATTGAACTATTGACGGAAGAACAATATCGAGAGTTGCAGAAGCTTGGGAATTTTGATTTGAAAACATCAAGCTGGGTACAAACCCCCTCTGATATTAGAGCACTCGGTGGTGCCCTTTTTTGCGATCGTCGCTTTGGTCATGTTTTCGTGTACCATAATGGTGCGGACTCTTACTATGCTGCTAGAGGGTTCCGTGCTTCGTTAAGGGTTTAAGGGTGGTTTGTTAAACAAGAAAGGGAACTCCGTTTGACGGGTTCCCATATTTTCATCCAAGTTCTGTTATTTTACTGATGATGCAATCTCGTTTATATTTTGATAGATCGTCGACTTATTTCCACCACAATAGAAAGCTGTTACTAACTCATAACAAGTATTTATATCTATTAAAAAACAACGGTGAGTTCTCATATCGTAAACAAAGTGACTTTGTTCATCGCCTTTTGATCCATCAAACACTTTATAATGTTCAAGATCAAATAATTCACGAGCGCCATTTTGAGCCAATTCTAGAAACTCTTCTCTCGTTACCTCTCTTAACGCCATTTTTCCAACTTCTTCTTTCACTATAAAACCCTCCCATACTATAAATGTTATTTAAAATCCTTTAGGAAAGAATGTCATGTTCTTGCTTATTAATTTTATCACATTCTATTTATAATTGATACTATATTATAATGATTTTAAAGTGTGAATTTGATAACTCTTTAGAGAAATTAATAAATGAAACAAAAGTTTGTTACTCTTTTTGGACATAGTAAAAATAAAAAAGGAGTTACAATTAAAAATGGAACATAGCGCAAAACTAATTTCATCTGAAGTAGCGGCCTTGTGGAGTGCTTATATGCAGAACTCCATGTCGCATTGTGTTATCCAGCATTTTGCAAATGTGAATGAAGATAAAGAGAGTAACGAAATTATTCAATCTGCCTTATCAAATTGTCGTAATGTTGTAAGTGGGGTCAAGGAAATCTTTGAAAAGGAAAAGCATGGGATTCCGATTGGATTTTCGCAAGAGGATGTTAATCTGGAAGCGGATCGTTTATATTCTGCCCTCTTTGCTCTACGTTACATTAAATACATGGCTGCCGCAGGAACCGCTGCATCTTCAGCTTTGCTCGAAGTATTGGCAAGAAACGATGTAAGGGAATTCTTTTCACAAACCTCCCAAATGTTTATGCAACTTTATAATGATTCATGTGAAATCCTTTTGAAGAAGGGGGCATTTATTCGTTCACCTACTCTACCACCAATGGAAAAAGCTGAGAACCTTCAAAGTGAATCCTTTCTATCTAGTATCGTCGGGAAACATAGACCGTTAACTGTCATTGAGTTAGCTCATATCTCTAAAAATACAGAAACAAACTCTATTGGCAGAACATTCGTAGCGGGGTTTTCCCAAACAGCTAAGTCTTCAGAAGTGAGAAAGTATATGGAAAGAGGAGCAGAAATAGCAGCTAAACATGAAACGGTATTTAGAGAAATTCTTGTAGACGATGGAGTCGCAATGCCTAGTTCGTGGGATTCAACCATATCTCAATCAATTGAACCTCCATTCTCAGATAAGCTAATGATGTTTCACATTAATAGTTTATCTGCGCTTAGTGTTGCTGGTTATGGGACAGGGATTGGGACAAGTCTTCGAAAGGATATAGGTGGACACTATACAAGATTAATGAGTGAAATCCTTCAATACGCAGGTGATGGTGTTAAATTGATGATTGAAAACAGATGGTTAGAACAACCACCACAAAATGTTGATAGAGAAGCATTAAGGAACAGAAATGTTTAGGCGAAGGGGAATTGGGGAGTTTGTTCAAGCTTGTAGATGGTGGATTCGGACACCTAAGTGCAAAATCTCACCAGTCCAGTCTGAATGCCCACAGGATTCGGACACCCAAGTACAAAAACCCATCAAGACGTGTCTGAATGCCCACAGGATTCGGACACCCAAGTACAAAAACCCATCAAGACTTGTCTGAATCCCTATTGGATTCGGACACCTAAGTGCGAAATCTCACCAGTCCAGTCTGAATCCCCACAGGATTCGGACACCCAAGTACAAAAACCCATCAAGACGTGTCTGAATCCCCATTAGATTCGGACATCCAAGTACTAAACCCCATCAAGACGTGTCTGAATCCTCATTGGATTCGGACATCCAAGTACTAAACCCCATCAAGACGTGTCTGAATGCCCACAGGATTCGGACACCCAAGTACAAAAACCCATCAAGACGTGTCTGAATCCCCATTGGATTCGGACACTCAAGTCCTAAAACCTAACAAGACGTGTCTGAATCCCCATTGGATTCGGACACCCAAGTCCTAAAACCCAACAAGTCCAGTCCGAATAATCACTGGATTCGGACACCCAAGCACAAATTCCATCAAGTCTAGTCCGAAAAACTCCTGCAATACGTTAAAAACCCAACCTACCATGGGTAGAATTGGGTTGGTTCTAACTATTCGAAACTAACTATGACCTACGATTCGATGAGGTACATAGGGCTCTTCAAGGAATGCAATCTCTTCAGGTGAAAGCTTAACCGATAAAGCTCCTACAGCATCCTCAAGATGTGATATTTTCGTTGCCCCGATGATTGGAGATGTTATGGTTTCTTTTTGTAATAGCCAAGCAAGTGCAATATGTGTTCGAGGCACTCCGTGTTTCTCGGCTATAGAAGCTACTCGTTCAACCACTAATCGGTCAGCTTCTGAAGTTGCATCGTATTTAGACTTTTGGACTTGATCGGTTTCTGAACGATGTGTAGTTACTGACCAGTCGCGCGTTAATCTCCCTGATGCTAGTGGGCTATATGGAGTCACGCCAATTTTCTCCTCCTTACAAAGAGGGAGCATTTCTCTTTCCTCTTCGCGGTAAATGAGGTTGAGATGGTTCTGCATAGAGACAAATTTCGTCCACCCATTTTTTTCAGCCACGTGTAAAGCTTTTTGGAATTGCCAAGCAAACATCGCAGAAGCACCAATGTATCTTGCTTTTCCAGACTTCACTACGTCATGTAAGGCTTCCATTGTTTCTTCAATGGGAGTTTGGTAGTCCCAACGATGGATGATATAAAGGTCAACATAATCGGTTTCCAAACGCTTCAGGCTATGATCAATTTCACTCATAATAGCTTTTCGAGAAAGTCCAGAACCATTTGGACCTTTGTGCATTTGCCCGTGTACTTTTGTGGCTATGACGACTTCATCACGATTTGCATAATCTTTCAGAGCTCGCCCAAGATATTCCTCACTGGTGCCAAGTGAGTATACATTGGCAGTATCAAAAAAGTTAATCCCTAATTCAAGCGCTTTTTTTATTACGGGGCGAGAGTCCTGTTCGTTTAATACCCATTGGTGAACCCATTTATTTGCGTCCCCAAAACCCATACATCCAAGACAAAATCGAGATACATCAATGCCTGTATTACCAAGTTTCACATACTCCATTTGATTATTCCCTCTCTTCAATTATTGCCACATGTACCGTGACCTTTTTAGAAATAATTATGCCATTCATCCTTTAAATCTCTTATCCTATTCCTACTAAGTTTTTGCCTATTTCTATCAAGTCCGCTTATCATAAATTCTATCCAAAAATACTATCTTCTTTTTCCTGTACGTGATAGATTCTTTTTAAAAAGGATTTTGGATTAAAATGAAAAAAATATCCTATATGGAAGAAACCGTTCCTTTGTACTTTCCATTTGATAACTGGGAGAGTGTTCCCGGCCCAAGTGGGAAAAACAACACCACTCTATTTATTCTGGCAAACAATGAGAAATATGTATTGAGAATTTATGAAACCCACCAAGATGAAGACAAAGTAAACTTCGAACATGCGGTATTACTAGCATTAACCGAACGGCCTATGTCCTTATCCCTCCCAGTCCTGTTAAGAACAAATGATGGCCAAACCATTGTTAAAACTCAGTCCGGATCTCTTGCAGCAATGTTTCCATTTATCGATGGGACAAATCCTGCTCTAGAGGACTCCGAGCAAATCTATTCATTTGGTAAGGCGGCTGGGCAACTTACTGTACAACTTGCTGAGGTCACTGTAAATCAAGGGCCCGTATATAGACCATATTATGATCTGGATCATACACACCCAAGATGTTCTTTGGATCAGATGAAAGACTTTTCCCTAAATCCACCTGTGGACTTTGTGGAAGTCGCTCAAGAATTATTCATTATTTACAAACAACTAGTTTCATTTCAAGCCCAAGTCCCATTTTTAAAAAGACTTCCGCATCAGTTCGTCCATGGAGATTTAAATGCTTCTAACATTCTTTCTGGAGAAGATGGAAAGATTTCCGCCATTCTTGATTTTGAATTTGTTACCCATGATTTACGAGTCATGGAAGTGGCAGTTGCTCTTTCCGATTTTATTGATGATGAAGAGGATGAAACCATCATTTTCAAAAAGATTACTGCCTTCCTCACTGGATATGGCAGTAGAATTCAGCTGACAGAAGAAGAAATTCATGTTATTCCTCTTTTAATCCAGCTTCGAAGTCTAGATGTGTTTATCCATTTCCTCGGCCGGTTTTGGGACGGGGTGGACTCGATCGATACGGTAAAAAAGTATATTCGTAAGGCGGCACGAAGGGTTTCATGGATTTTCAAGCATCATGAAAAGTTCAGGTCGGCTAGACAAAGATTGTAAACGAACGGGGGCATTGGAGTATCTCCCAATATTGGATATAGTCATGGTTTTAAAGTAGAAGGACAGAAAGGGTGTTGCCTTTACATAGGTAGCACCTTTTTTCAATCGACCCTTAATACGTTTGAAAGACATCGTCAGTGACTGCTATTGTACTCACTTTCTACTATAGGTTTGGTAAAAATCTTCCCATTGTTTAACTCACACCAATTTTCTAATTCGTCATAAGTTTCCTTGATTCCGTATTTTGCTACAAAGGCTTCCTTCGTTTCGAACACTTCCATAGCCCCCTTTTCTATTAATGTTACCATTCGAAAAGGGTTGAGTTGAAAAACTTTAGAGACAGCTATTAATTCTCCTATATGAACAACATTAGCTACATTTTCCATATGTCATCTCCTTCTAAATCACCTCATTGGTATTATTTTCAGTTTTTACGGTACTATGTATCCCAATAGGAAACCTTTACAACGGGATATTCGTATAGGTAGAAGGAAAGGGATTTTTTGAGGAGGGGAATATTCGTGTTGTGGGATAAACCAAGATGTACTTTTTGCGAGAAAGAAATAAAAGGAGATGAGGTTGTTTTTGTTAAGATGCGATATCCAAAGCGAAAAGGCTTCACTGAAGTTAAGGCATATTTAAGAAATGAAGGTACATTTATTTGTGAGGAGTGTTTTAATCAAAAATTAAAATAATCCTTTACTCATACTTAAAGAAAAGGGTTCGGTTAGCCATCGTACAAAAAAAGGATAGATAGAGCCAATTTAATTATGCTCATCTATCCTTTTTTATATATAAAGTTAAAGGGCGTTTCTGATCACTTTTTTATAATTAAGCACGGACAGAAATCCAAAAATGGAGTATAGGCCTGTATAAAGAATCATAACTAGTAACATAGGGGTCCAAAGCTCTGCCCCGAAAAAGAACCAGCCGGATTGGACCGCAAAATAGCTATGAGACAGACCGATGATTAAAGGAATACCAAAATTGAAGACCTGTTTCAGACCGATGCCTTTTGTTAAGTCTCCTTGAGTAAAACCGAGCTTACGTAAGATGGTATAATTTGATTTCTCATCTTCACTTTCGTCCATTTGCTTGAAGTAAAGAATACACCCGGATGTAATAAGGAAGGTGAGACCAAGGAAACCAACGATAAACATCAAGAGCCCCATGAGTAGTTTCTGGTCTGTGCTCATTTGTAGCTGAGAATCATTCATGTAATTTTCATCAAGTCCTAGGTCCAGATAAAGCTCATTGGCTTGTTGGATCGTCTCTTCTTTCTTCATGTCAATCCCGATAAAGACAGAAGATTCTCGCTGAACCTCAGGATCGAAGTCTTGTTGAAGGGTAGAAAACAAGGAATCATCCACGATGGCAACCGGCTGACCACCGTTTGTAAAATACCAGGAAACAATATACTCATCTCTTAATCCAATATAATCAAGCGGAATAGATCCGGATTTGCTGTGAAATTCAATTTTTCCAGAGTCTTCAAGAGACATGAATTTGGATAGCATATCACTGTATCCTGTAAACACCGTTTCAGTTGGCGACACATCCATCCCAGGAACCGATTTTTCACTAACCACAGGCAACGCCATCTTACTTAAGTCCACATCCATTACTTCGCCGGAATGTATGATTGATTTCAGATTCGCATGAACCATCACCACATCAATAACCGTCTCCTCAAAAGGAAGATCTTTACTCTTCAATGCATTCTTAAATATTTGTGCATCTTCTTGACTAGTGAAGGCAAAATCTTTTATTACATTATCTTCAGCTGATTTTTCTGCCGAATAATAGGAGATATAACTTAACGATAACAATCCGATGGCAAGTGCAGATACCGTAGTGACAATGGTTAACAGGAACGAATTCGACTTCATGCGAAACATAATAGAAGATAAGGAGAGAACTTCCTTAATATTTAAGTATCCGTCCTTCTTTTTTCGAATCAGGTTAAAAATAAAGCTAACAGATCCTTTGTAAAAGAAATAGGTTCCAAGAATAACGGATACTAAAATAATCACCATGGCAATAAAGAGTTCATTCATCTCTGTAATGTCACCGCTAAACAGTTTGGTGGAAACAAAATAACCAAAGGCAATGAGTGAAATCCCCGCAATGCCCATGAACATCTCCCATACAGATAGCTTTTGTACCTTTTGCTCGGCAGAAGAAGTTACTCGAAATAAGGATAAAATCGTCTGTTTTCGAATAAAAAGTGCATTCATCCCAAGAATGAATAAGAAAATGAGTGTAAACACAATGACGGTTTGAATAAATGACTGGCTTGAAAAATGTAAGGTCGTAACAGCATTTACTCCCGTAATTTTTAGCAGGATCATCATGATTAATTTAGAAAATGAAAATCCAACGAAAATACCCATGCCTAGCGATAAAAAGTAGAGAAGAGCATTTTCCACGCCAAGAATGCGGAATATCTTTCGTTTCGTCATGCCAATTAAATGAAAGAGTCCGATTTCTTTACTGCGTCTTTTAATAAAGATCATATTGGCATATACAAGAAAAACAGTAACAATTCCAACAAGAAGGACGGACGCAGCACGAATGGAGGCTCCTCCTTTAATACTCCCTTTAGCGGCGTCCATCGCAGGGTCATACTGTAGAGTGACAAACGCAAAATAAAGAGAGACGCTAAAAATCAAGGCAAATACATACAGATAATAGTTTTTTATATTCTTTTTAAAGGAGCGAAGGATGAGTTGATTAATGGTCATCTTGCACCCCTCCTAACACTCCTAGTGTTTTCATAATATCTTGGAAAAAGGCTTGCCTTGTTTCTGAACCTCGGTTTAGTTGGGTATAGATTTGTCCGTCTCGCAGGAAGATGACTCTTGAACAGTAGCTCGCAGCAACAGGATCATGCGTGACCATCACGATGGTGGATTTTCGCTTTTGGTTTAATTGGCTAAGCTTATTTAATAAATCGGACGCAGCCTTTGAATCAAGTGCACCCGTTGGCTCGTCAGCAAAGATGAGGCTCGGATCATGAATGAACGCACGCGCAGCGGATGTTCGTTGTTTCTGCCCGCCGGATATTTCATTCGGATACTTATGTTGAAGCTCAGCGATTCCTAGCTCAAGGGCCACTTCCGTAAACTTTTGGTCGGCTTCCTTTTTGGGTGTTTTTGTAATGGATAAAGGAAGCAAAATGTTTTCTTTGACTGTCAGTGTATCTAATAAATTGTAATCTTGAAAAATAAAGCCTAAGTTCTTTTGGCGAAAAAGGGCGAGTTCTTTATCACGCATCTGTGTAATCTCTTTTCCTTCCACAAAAATAGAACCTTGGCTCACATGGTCAATCGAGGAAAGCACATTTAATAGAGTGGTTTTACCAGATCCAGAGGCTCCCATGATACTGACAAATTCTCCTTGTTCAATGAACATATTGATGCCTTTTAGGACCTCTTGCTTATTAAATTTATTTCCGTAGCTTTTGTGTATTTGTTTGGCTTCTAGAATATTCAATCTTATTCTCTCCTTCCTTCAATGACTTGATTATAAATGAGGTGGGGAGCTCCCATCCTTCGATTCAGCTAACATTTGAAACAGGCATGTGACATCTTTGTCACATGCCTGTTATTTTTACGAATTCATTACGATTAGGTAAAGTGAGCATAAAAGTTGACCCCTCACCTGGAGTCGATTGAACTGATATTTGTATTAGAAGGGAATCAGCCGCTTTTTTCGCTAAATATAATCCCATGCCCGTGGCCGAATGATCTTGATGGGTGGAAGTAGACGTGAACCCTTTTTCAAAAATCCGTGTCATGTCCCGTGGATCAATCCCGCGCCCGCAATCTTGTATTTCTATGACCATATGATCGTCTTTCTTTAAACTTCTTATGTAAATATCTGACTGGTTGCTGTATTTAACGGCATTGGTTAACAGTTGACGTAGGATAAAAGCGAACCATTTCGCATCTGTAAGGATCTCTCGTTCTTGTAGATTAATATCTATGCCAATGCCTTTTTGGATACACCAAGATTGTAAGGTCTTGATTTCTGGAATCACCAGAGTGTGAAGATCTAATTTTTCAATAAAAAGGTCATTCTCAATAAAGTAAAGCCGTTTTTGATGAAGTTGTTGGTCGAGTAATAGGTGAACTCGTAGCCATTCATGCGTGAGACTGGCCTTTGTTTTTTCATCAGGAATGCGGTCAATAATGAGATGCATGGCTGTTAAAGGAGTCTTTACTTCATGAATCCAGGCTAACAGCTGGTCCTTCTCATCCTCTAATGAGAGTTGATGGTGATTGAACTGATTTCTTAGCAATTCCGTTTGTTTATAGACACTTTTTTCTATCATTTCCTCAAAGGGGCTTTCTGCTTGAGGAATTTGAGACAAATCTAAGTTATTCTCCCACTCATCAATTCCTTTGAAAAAACGAGTCTCCTTTTGATATCTGATGAAAAGGAAGATCGAGAAGAGGAGAATGGATAAAAACACAATGTATAAAATGGGTTTGAGCGGAATCGCAGAATCGAGAAAAGCGACAAAGACCATTAAGAGATGGATGAAGACATAAAAGATTATCCAACTACGTCGTTCGGTTACGAATTTTTGGATCATGGTAAAGTGCCCTCTTCGATGGCGATATACCCTTGACCTACCTTGGTTTCTATATAGTGGCCAAGCTGTAACTCATCCAGTTTTTTTCGTAATCGATTGACGTTTACCGTTAGTGTATTATCACTAACAAACCGTTCATCGTCCCAAAGGCTTTTAATGATGTTTTCGCGGCTCACAATGCTGTTCTTTTTTTCGATTAATATTTTTAAAATGAACATTTCATTTTTGGTCAGCTCGATTGATCCGTTGTTGTTTGTTATTGTATTTTTCTCGTAATCCACTGTAGCACCGCACCAGGTTTTCAAAATGACTGTATGATTGCTATAGTTGTAGACTCGGCGAAGGATGGCTTGGATTTTCGCAATTAACACGTCAAAATGGAAGGGCTTCTGAACAAAATCGTCTGCCCCTAGCTGCATGCTCATGACCATATCGGTCGGGTGGTCACGTGAAGAGAGGAAGATGATCGGCACATTGGAATGGGCTCTGATCAGGCGGCACCAGTGAAAACCATCGTATTTAGGAAGCTGTATATCAATGATGACTAGATCAGGCTTGACCTTTGTAAACTCCTCGAGAACAAGGGCAAAGTTTTCGATCCCGTGAACCTCATAAGACCACTGTGTCAGCCGATCTTTGATTTCATGAAAAAGACTAGAATCATCTTCAATTAGAAGAATCTTAAACATATATTGTCACCAACTTTCTTCATCATTGTAACGAAACCACAAACAAAAGAAAATTATTTGCATGTAAAAAAATAACAAATAAAGGGGTACTTCCCTTGAGTGTCCACCCCACACGGACAAAACTACTATGTTTGTCCACGAAGGGTGTCAGACACCCTAAAGTGTAGTAGTATAGAACGGTATATTATTTGTTCAGGTGCGTGATACATGATGGGCTTCTCTCTTGATATGAAAACAATCTTTGTTATTTTGGTTACGGGCCATGTTTTTACTGTGTTTTTAATTAGTGCTTATTGGCGAGACCATCGAACGGACAAGACGGTTACGACTTTTTTCTTGGCCAAATGTGTTCAGGCCCTTGCTTGGACCTTATTAACCTTACGGGGTGGCATTTCGGATTTGTTCACCATCTCAGTTGCTAACACTCTACTGTTTTTAGGGACTTCGTTTGAAATGATTGCGATTCTCAGGTTGTTGAACGTGTTTACCAACTTTATCTGGTGATGCTGATTGGAAACACCGGATTTATTCTCATATTAAAAGAACAAGCGGATCAAGAGCTGATTCGATTAGCCAGTTATGATGATTTAACAGGAGCGTTGAATCGAAGAGTATTTTTCAAAGAAGCGAAAAAGTGCTTATTGGACGGTTCTAAGAATAAGAAACCGATCTCTATTCTTTTGTTTGATATTGACTATTTTAAGCGGATTAATGATAAATACGGACATGACGTAGGAGATCAGGTGCTGCGTGAATTGAGCAGGCAGATTCGGGAGTATATCAGCGAAGGCCATTATTTTAGTCGTTTTGGTGGGGACGAATTTGCGATTCTTCTACCAGAAACAAATGAGGAAGAGGCCATGAAGTTAGCATGGGAAATTTGTAATGGGATAGAGAAGCAGTCTCTGACAGAAGGGGAGCTTTCATACACGATAAGTATGGGTACACTAACCATCATCCCGACCATAGAGACAGAACTAGAAACAATGTATGTTGCCTGTGATAAAGCTCTCTATGAAGCCAAAAGAAACGGAAGAAATGGAGTGAGTCGAGGCTTTTTATCGATTGAAGGGTTTGAAGATACGAGGCTTAGTCAAATTAATTAATCAAAATATAGAAAAAGGGGCTATTTGTCCACCCCACGCGGACAAAATAGCCAAAAGTGTCCACGGAGGGTGACAGACACCACCTGTGGACAAAAAAGCAAAAGTGTCCACGGAGGGTGACAGACACCGCCCGTGGACAAAAAAGCAAAAGTGTCCACGAAGGGTGACAGACACCCATTTTTGACACCCATTTTTTTTACCGATTTTTATTTTAGGGTTTCTTTTGCGGCGCGTTCTCCTGATTCGATGGCACCTTCCATGTAGAGGCGCCATTCATTTGCTGTTTCTGTTCCCGCCCAATGGAGAGGTCCAACCGGCTCTGTTAATGCAGCCCCGTATTCAGTGATCACTCCGGTTGCAAAGTGGGCAGCATAGCCTCCTCTTGACCAAGGATCTTCTGACCAATCTTTCTCATACAGGGCAATCGGGTCGAGGGCCTTGTTTCCAAATAGGAGACCAAGGCATGCTACTATTTCCTTTTTTCTCTCTAGTGGAGGTAGTTGACCTATCCTTCTTGCGTATTTACCACCTATCAATGCGGTTAGAACTCCCTGTGGTTGGCCAGGAGTGGAACTATCCATGGTGGCTCGAATGGGTCCGTAATCATTGTAGGAGTTACCCGATAAGCCTTGGTCTCTCCAGAAAGGTGTGGCGTATACGATGACGGATTTAATGATCGATCCCTGTCCAACACGCTGACAAAGCTGCTCGCGCAAAGCAGGTAATGGAGGGTCGTACTGTATTCTTGCACTAAAAGTAGGAGGTAAGGCAACAATCACTTTTCTACTCTTCCAAACGTTAGAATCGGTATGAACGGTTACACGATTTCCTCCCCAGACGATCTTTCTTACAGGTTGGTTCATGAAGATCTGCTCGTGCATAGCCTCAGCCATGAGACGAGGCAAGGTTTGGGCACCATTTGTTATCCACTCATCTTCCCCCGTCAAGATCTTTTCAAGACCACCCGCAGACTGAATGAACCACAGGATATCTAAAAAGGATAATTCATTAAGTTCGAGTGAAGCGAGCTCTCCGCAGAAAATTTTAAAGAATGATTTTCCCAACTTAGAAAACATTTGCCCTTCTATCCAATTGTCGATCGTAATACTGTCACATTTGTGCGAAATACATGATTGCCGTACCCCTTCCTTGGTTAGGAGCTTCGTGAATTCCTGGATTTTCCTTTGAGTAAGTAATAAATCCAGCCTTCCATGAGGGGAAAGAGGAGGGAATTTATTCATACCGAGCATTCGCTTATTATGCAAATCAAATATGGTTTTTCCTTCGTTATAGGAAGGGATGGTTTTAATTTGGAAATATTTTAACAATGCTTGTATCCGAGGTTGAAAAGGAGAAACCCACTGGGCACCAAGGTCAATCGTCGAATCTTCATGGGTAATCGTTAATACACGACCTCCAACACGGCTTTGAGCTTCTAAAATAGCAAAGCTTTTTCCATGTTTCCTTAACTCCCATCCAGCAGCAAGACCAGATAGTCCAGCTCCCACAATTACTACATCTACATGATTTAGCACGATGAGTGCCTCCCGTAAAAGATTTAGCTGCTGAAAACAAAAGATTTAGACATCGTGAATGTATTTTCCCTCTGTTCCTAAAGAAACATGTACATTTTAATGAATATGTGTTCAAATGAAATGTACTTTACATATTGGCTTAATAAAAAGAATACGTTCGGTAAAATTAGTATTGTAAAGAAATTTTGAAAAGAGGCTGTTTTATGGATTTTACAGATTTCACCTTAAGTGAAGAAATATTGAGTACGTTAGCGAGCCTACAATATCAACATCCAACTGAAGTTCAAAGAAAAGTTATTCCGCTTGTCATAGAGGAGCGAGACGTGATCGTAAAGTCACGCACAGGAAGTGGAAAAACAGCATCCTTTGCTATTCCGATTTGTGAAATGATTGATTGGACAGAAAATAAACCGCAAGCTCTCGTGCTTACTCCTACTAGAGAGTTAGCTGTACAGATCAAAGAAGATTTTATAAATATCGGCCGGTTAAAACGAATCAATGCCGTAGAAGTATACGGAAAGCAATCCTTTATGTATCAAAAAACGAAGCTTAAGCAAAAGACTCATGTCGTTGTAGGGACACCAGGTCGACTGCTGGATCATATTCAAAAAGGCACCCTTCTACTCGATCAAGTTCGTTTCCTTGTCATTGATGAGGCGGACGAAATGCTAAATATGGGCTTTATCGAGCAAGTAGAGGCCATTATACAGGCGGTTCCAGACAAAAGAATCACTATGCTCTTTTCAGCCACTCTTCCAGATACCGTAAAAAAACTAGCCCAAAACTATTTGCAAGGACCTGTCGAGGTGGAGATTGAACCTTCAAGCAATTCAACTGGATTAATTGAGCATTCCTTATATTGGGTGGAGGAACAGGAAAAGCTGCAATTATTGCAAAACGTAACGATTATCGAAAACCCGGATAGCTGTATCATTTTTTGCCGGACAAAGGACCGTGTGGATATGGTTGTCGATCATTTAACAGAACTTGGATATGATTGCGATAAAATTCATGGTGGAATGATTCAGGAAGATCGTCTAGATGTGATGAGTGAATTTAAACGGGGAGAGTTTCGCTACCTGATCGCAACCGATGTGGCCGCCCGCGGGATTGATATCGAAAATATTTCACTCGTAGTGAACTTTGATATTCCATACGAAAAAGAAAGCTATGTGCATCGTACAGGAAGAACCGGCCGGGCGGGAATGAAAGGCAAGGCTACAACTTTTGTTACAGAAAGAGAAAGACGACTGTTAGAAGAAATAGAGCAGCTTATTGGTTTTCACATTCCACAGAAGGAGAAACCTGCTTCGGGGCAGGTGGAGAGATTACGATCTGCCTTTGAGGAGAAGATTGGTTCAGAGCCGGAGATTAAGCAACTAAAAAGTGAAGAACTCAATAAGGATATCACCAAACTCTATTTTAATGGCGGAAAGAAAAAGAAACTGCGCCCCGTGGATTTTGTCGGAACCATTTGTAAAATTGAGGGTATTTCTGCACAGGATATCGGAATTATCACGATTCTTGACACGGCCTCTTATGTAGAAATCCTAAATGGCAAAGGGCCACAGGTGTTGTCCGAAATGAAACATACCACGGTAAAAGGGAAACAATTAAAGGTTCATATAGCCAGAAAATAAGCACTTCCTAAGGGGTGCTTTTTTAATTGACAAAAAAAGAACGAAACCAATTGACAGAATCTTACTCATGATTTAATATTATCATTATCAATAATGATAATAAAAACAAGGGGGATTTACTATGATTAGCAATGCAGTGATCTTGAGCATGGTAGCAGTTATCATATTTTCCATTCTTCTATTTGTGAGTGCCATTCTGATGACAAAAAAACAGGTAGGCATTTCTCTGAAGCCGTTAATAATAGGGAGCATTGGGTTTGTTATTATCACTCAAGTATTAGAGAAACTTCTTCATGTTCTCGTCATAACCAGTTTTCCAAACTATGCGGACCATCCATGGTTATTTGGATTATATGGCGGTTTAGCTGCAGGGATTTTCGAGGAATTGGGACGGTGTATCTTATTTATCTGGCTGTTAAAAAAATATCAGGATTACAGGGGTGGCCTGTCTTTCGGGGTAGGCTGGGGTGGCATTGAAGCCGTAGTTATTGCCCTTTCAACGGTGGTACCATTTCTTCTATTTGCAACGATGATCAATGCAGGTACATTTGATTCATCTATAGGAGCCAGTCTTCCAAGTGATCAGGCAGCAACCATTAAAGAGACGTTATTAAATCAAGGAATCTCTCACTACTTATGGGCAATACCAGAGCGTTTCTTTGCTCTCTTTATGCAAATCGCTTTCACTTTACTTGTTTTACTAGCGGTCATTAAAAAGAAGTTTCAATACGTACTGCTTGCTATAATTGCTCATGCGGCGATTGATTTTCCTTTAGCCTTCTTCCAAACTGGATACATTAAGAGCTTATGGATCATTGAGTTATACATTGCCTTCATCGGAGTTCTATCTTTCTTCATTATAAAAAGATTAAGAAAATTGCTGATTGGGTAAAAATACCTGAGGCAAAAGTCGGTTTTGATAAAGTATAATAAAAGATGACTGTTTTCGTACAGTTAGTTGCTTTGGAAAAATCCCAAATGCCGGATTTTTCCCCGCATAACGCTGGGTTTTTTGGTCTATTTGGAGAGTAGCTCTTTTCTAAGGATGAAATTATTCTGATTAGCTGTTGAAACATAGAGTTAATTTCCTGAAAAGTGTGTATATAGCAACAATGTTTTAGAAAAGAGCCTAAAAGAAAAACTGTAAAAGGCAAACTTTACCGAAAGGGAAGGACGCAAAGCCGTGAGCCTAATCGCTTATCATGCGAATGGTCGTCAGGTTGCCAGGTCTCATTTTGTGAGCCTCGGCTTGCAGAATGGGGGAACGTAAAATGAAAAAGCTTGTTGTATCTATGATTATGGTGTTGCTTTTTTCAATGGGAGGCTTTGGATCAAACATGAGTGCTTCTACGGTAGATCGCTCCACATGGCTTTGGAATCCGTGGGACATTGTGAGCAATGAAACAGGAACCTTAAGCTTTCTTGAACAAAAGCAAATCAACAAAGTGTATGTACAAATTGACCGTGATATCCCTATGAATGTATATCGTAGCTTTATTACGAAGGCATCCGTAAAAGGAATAAAAGTATATGCTCTAGACGGAGCACCAAGCTGGGTAGCTCCAAAAGGATATCGAAATCAAGATGCGTTAATGAATTGGTTGAAAACCTATCAAGCAGGATCAACCGCTTCGCAAAAATTTACAGGCATTCATTTAGATGTAGAGCCTTACTTATATAGCGGTTGGAATACGAATAGAGCGGCAACTGTCAAAAGCTTTCAAGAGTTAATCACAAAAGCGAATACCTCTGCTGCAGGTTTAAAACTGCCACTTGAAGCCGACCTGCCATTCTGGTTTGATGAAGTGTCTTATAACAATACGTATGGCAAAGGAAATCTAGCAGAGTGGGTTATTACAAAAACGAATAGTGTAACAATTATGGCCTACCGTGACAGTGCTCCTGCCATCATTGAAATTGTAAAAAATGAAGTAGCCTTTGCTGGCAAACACCATAAGGCATTAGTCATCGGTGTAGAAACAGGGGCAACAGACGAAGGCGATATGATTTCCTTTTTTGAAGAAGGGGAAGCCTACATGAACGAACAGCTGGCTTCCGTTGCCTCACATTACGGAACAAGCCCTGGGTATAAGGGAATGGCTATCCACCATGTGGGAAGCTGGAAAACCATGAAACCATAACGAAAGAAAGCTAGCAGGTACAGAAACCTGCTAGCTTTCTTACTTAATATAAGAACGTAATTGTTGCAGTTTTGCTTTTCCTAAGTGCCCCTCTAAGGTTGTTAAAGCACTTTCTACTACAAATTGCCTCTGATTATTAGGTTGCAAAAGTTCTTCTAGAATAAAATCAAGTAGCTCAATATATTTCACAGAGTCGGGCATATTCATGCTTTCTTTTTTCAATGACATAATTTCTAGAGTCAGCTTTTCTTGATAAGATTTATCTTTTTTATGACAAGTTGGAGACCAATCATCCAACAGTTCTGGTGAAAGAAGTTGCTCACCGGTTTCCCCGACATTCTTCATTAACGCCACAAGTCGATTGACACTATATCTGACTACTCGCTCAGGATTACTCTTTAAGCTATTCGCCATTCTCTCGTACTTAAGGTTATGGTGGAAAATAGCTGTAAACATAATGGCAGCATCCAGAAGATAAGGCTTCTTGCTCTCTCCAAAAATTTCATCAAAGCGTTCGTATACCCAACGTAACATTCGTAACTGAAAATCACTAATAAACTTTTTTAACTCAGAATCATTTAAAAATAGTACTTCTTCGTATAAAGGAATCAGTTTACTCGCTCGATTCGTCTTCACTTGCAGCTCCATTTGCTTAATGAACACTTCAATATCTGACGGGTCTTTTCCAATTAAGAGTTCGTTTCTTTCGTGCTCAAACTTTTTTTGTATCACTCGGAAAATGGCCATAAGTAGTTCGTTCTTGGAAGAAAAGTAATTATAAAAGGTTCCTTTAGAAATACTACTATAATCCAAAATGTCTTGAATGGAGGTTGCTTGAAATCCCTTTTCTACAAAAAGCTGATGTGCTGTATCGATAACATGTTGCTTCCTATCTTTCATCGTATCACCTGAATTCATATTTGGACTCACTGTATAAAAGTATAGTAACTTATTTTTCTGAAGGTTACAAACCCATTATTTAGCTGTGTTTTTCCATTGCATTTTTTGTACTGAGGGTATAATATATGTTAAGTATATAACTGAAGTACATTTTATTGGACTTATAGTATAGGGGGAACATACATGGCTGAAAAACAAGATAAACGGCCGCCATACGGAATTATTGGAGTTCTGTTAATTGGGGCTTTCATCACGTTTTTAAATAACACCTTATTAAATATTGCTTTGCCATCCATCATGAAGGATTTAGAGGTAGAAGCTGCCACGGTTCAATGGTTAACTACAGGCTTTATGCTCGTTAACGGGATATTAATTCCGGCTACGGCCTTCTTAATACAGAAATATTCTGTTCGTAATTTATTTTTAGTCGCTATGAGTTTATTCACGATCGGTACACTAGTTGCTGGTGTGGCTCACGAATTTCCGATTCTTTTAGCAGGACGTATGCTTCAGGCATCCGGATCGGCCATTATGATGCCATTGCTTATGAACGTCATGCTTGTTAGCTTCCCAATTGAAAAAAGAGGAACAGCGATGGGGGTATTTGGTTTAATTATCATGTTTGCGCCAGCGATTGGACCTACCTTATCAGGGTGGATTATTGAGCACTATGATTGGAGAATGCTTTTCCACTTTATTACCCCTATTTCAGTAGTAGTGGTATTAATCGGATTCTTCCTTTTAAAAGATAAGAAAGAAAAGAGTAATCTTCGTTTAGACTTTTTCTCCTTACTTTTATCAAGTATTGGATTTGGTGGAATCCTTTACGGCTTCAGCTCAGCAGGAAGCAAGGGCTGGGACAGTCCGCATGTGTACCTGGCGATTGCCGTCGGTTTCATCTCGCTAGTAACATTTATTTTAAAACAAATGAAGCAAGACACTCCGTTGTTAAACTTTGGAGTGTTTAAATACCCAATGTTTGCCTTGTCATCTACTATTTCCATGGTAACCAACATGGCATTGTTCTCAGGAATGATCCTTATTCCCATTTATGTTCAAACGATTCGTGGAATTTCTCCACTGGACGCAGGGCTAATGCTCCTACCAGGTGCCATCGCCATGGCGATTATGTCTCCTATTACGGGGAGATTGTTTGATAAATTTGGTGGGCGAGTATTGGCGCTTATTGGTTTAGGAATCACGGTGATCACTACGTATGAGTTTAGTCAGTTAACGGTAGATTTAAGCTATACCCACTTAGTTATCCTTTACACGGTCCGGATGATCGGGATGTCATTTGTTATGATGCCTGTTTCAACAAACGGATTAAATCAACTTCCGACGCGTTTCTATCCACATGGTACAGCAATGAACAATACGTTAAACCAAGTGGCTGGGGCAATCGGAACCGCATTACTCGTTACAGTTATGTCCAATCGTACAGAAACACACGCTCAAGAACTAGCTGACGAAGCGATGAAGACGGCAGCCGGTCAAGGAGCAGGAGTCGCACAGCCAACTGCTGAAATGATCGCTCAAATGAAAGAGCAGATCATGATGAAGGCGATGCTCGAAGGAATAAACGATGCATTCCTAGTGGCTACAGGGATTTCAATTGTTGCCTTCATTCTCGCTTTCTTTATCAAGCGTGCCACTCAAGCAGAGGATCCTCTAGAAGGAAAAGAGGCGCCAAAGGTGGTACCGGCGAAGTTAGCTGAGAATTAAATATAAAAAAGAAGAACTCCTTGAAAATGAAAAGGAGTTCTTCTTTTTTAGTTGTGCTTTTGATTGGGATACCTTCACCGTCTGTTTTGAAGTACGGTGTTCATGAAGATATTGAAATTTGTCTTATCCTTAATCAAGTAACCAGCAAAAGTAAAATAACCGGAGATTTTTACGTTAAATGTAGAACGGAGTTCGTTTTGGGGTAAATAAGTGGAGGTTTTCCGCTTATCCAAAGAAAAAACCCCTATTTTCAATTTTTCTGAGACAATAGGCGGAATCTCTCCGTCTATTTAGGTCTTTTTTAGAAAAAATTACTAATTAAGCGGAATACCTCCGTCTATTTATCAGATCGGTTGCTTAACCTGATCCACAGCCGATAGTGAGTAGCTACAGACCCCATGTCCTCCCGAAGTCAACAACAATATTTTACCAAAACAAACATTTTCTACTTGCTAATCTACTAAACTACCTTTAGTATTAAATTTGTATTATCTAGATATGGGTATATAAAATTAAATTCCAACTATATATAGTGTTGTTGCCTTAAGATAAGATGCCGCACGGCTTAATAGGGAATCTGGTGAAAGACCAGAACTGCCCCCGCACCTGTAAATGCTGACAAAATGAACAAACCACTGTGTAGTTTGCTTACGAGAAGTAGTTGCCTAAATGGGAAGGGTTCAAAGTAGAGTGAAGCATAAGTCAGGAGACCTATCTTACTTAAGATGTTTCAACTTCTTCGGGGACTTGGGAAGATGAGACGATGGCGACAGAAGACAAAATCGTGTTTGCCTGTT
Organism: Robertmurraya beringensis; assembly: GCF_042433785.1. Classification (NCBI taxonomy): domain Bacteria; kingdom Bacillati; phylum Bacillota; class Bacilli; order Caryophanales; family Bacillaceae; genus Robertmurraya; species Robertmurraya beringensis. The sequence continues at coordinate 29,691 of NZ_JBHLUU010000123.1, forward strand.
TGTCTTTTGCTGAAATCGTTTCATCCGCTCAAGGACCCACCTTAGCGGATTTTTTATTTTCAGGAGGGACGAGCATGACAGTAGTAGATGTACATGAAGATTATAAGTCGGTGTTAAGAGCGATTGAAGAGTGTTCTTCAACTTATCAGTTAGACGCGACAGAGATAACAAAAATGATCAATGAATTAGAGGCAGCAAAAAAAGAAGTGAGCCAACAAGCTTTATTTTATTCTTTAAATAAAATCGCGATGGACCAGCCGGATTGGACTTTTGTTGCCGCACGAATCTATTTAACGGAACTATACAAACAAGCTTCACAAAACCGAAACTACGATTCCACATATACATATGGGGACTTTTACGATTTGCTAGCAACGTTAACGGAGAAAGGAATTTACTCTCCAAAACTGCTGCAAATGTATACAGAGGAAGAAATTAAACAATTAGCAGCGGGAATCAATCCGGAACGAGATCAGCTTTTCAACTATATTGGTCTGTTCCTCTTTGCCGATCGTTACCTTGCAAGAGATCATGATCGAAAGGTATATGAATTGCCGCAAGAGAGATTCATGGTGATTGCCATGACTATCATGATGAACGAATCGAAAGGCCAGAGACTAGAGTTAGTAAAAGAAGCTTATTGGGCATTAAGCCATTTATATATGACTGTCGCAACACCAACCTTATCCAATGCAGGGAAGAACTTTGGTCAGCTGTCCTCTTGTTTTATTGACACAGTGGATGACTCGCTTGACGGGATTTATTTGAACAATTGGGATATCGCTCGCTTAAGTAAAGAAGGCGGTGGAATCGGAATTTATTACGGAAAGGTTCGTGCGTTAGGTTCCGATATCAAAGGGTTCAAAGGGATGTCCTCTGGTGTTGTACCTTGGATTCGATTGATTAATGATACGGCTGTAAGTGTCGATCAATTGGGGCAAAGACAAGGAGCAGTCGCCATTTATTTAGATATATTCCATAAAGACGTGATGAATGGCTTCCTTGAGCTAAAAACCAATAACGGAGATGAACGAAGAAAGGCTCACGATATTTTCACTGGAGTCACCATTCCAGATTTATTTATGGAAAAACTTTTAGAAAAAGATGAAAATGGCAGAAGCATCGGGGAATGGCATACATTCTGTCCACACCAAGTAAAGCAGCTGATGGGCTGGAAGGACGAAAATGGAACACCTCTTGGACTTGAAGACTTTTATGATGAAAATGATAGAAAGTATTTTACGGAAAAATACGAAGAAGCGGTGAATCAGCCTCTTTTACCAAGAAAAACCTACCGTGCAATGGATATTATGGCCCGAATCATGGTCGCACAGTTAGAAACAGGTACACCATACATGTTCTATCGAGATGAGGTCAATCGTCAAAATCCAAATAAGCGTGCAGAAGGAAGAACGTCTATCTACTGCAGTAATTTATGTACCGAAATTGCCCAAAACATGTCGAGTACAACGATTGTAAAAGAATACAAGGACGAAGATGGCAATCTAGTAATCGTAAGAAAGCCGGGAGAATTTGTTGTATGTAATCTTTCCTCGATCAATCTCGCAAAGTCTTATGGTGCCAATGAGCTTGAACGATTAATCAGAATTCAAGTGCGGATGCTAGACAATGTGATTGATCTAAATACCATTCCAGTCGGACAAGCCGAATTAACGAATCAAAAATATCGAGCGGTCGGCCTAGGTACGTTTGGATGGCATCACCTATTAGCCTTACAATCGATCCACTGGGAATCAGAGGAAGCGGTCCAGTTTGCTGATGAACTATACGAAAATATTGCCTATTATACGATTCAAGCTTCTATGGAGCTTGCGAAGGAAAAAGGAGCATTCAGTCAATTTGAGACGTCTGAATGGGCTACAGGAAAGTATTTCGAGCGAAGAAATTACACGTCCGAGCGTTGGAGTGAATTAAAGGAACAAGTAAAAACAAACGGAATTCGTAATGGCTGGCTGATGGCGATTGCCCCGAATTCTTCAACGGCAAAAATTGGTGGTTCCACCGATGGAATTGATCCATTGTACGCAGTGGAATATGCAGAAGAGAAGAAGAACTTTAAGTTCAAGGTAACCGCACCTGACTTAAACCATCGCACATACGCTTACTACCGTAGAGCAAGGCATGAGTTAGACCAAGTGTGGAGCATTCGCCAAAACGCTGCACGTCAACGCCATATTGACCAGTCCATCAGCTTTAACTTATATGTCAGACACGATATCAAAGCAAAGGACTTGCTCCACTTACACGTAGAAGCATGGAAGCAAGGGTTAAAAACCACGTATTATGTGAGAAGTACCTCACAGTCAGAGATTGAAGAATGTGAAGCTTGCCATAGCTAAGCTTGAAAGGAGAAGGGACCATGTCAATCAATGCCCCATTAAATAAAATCAAACTGTTGAATCCTACTTTTCCAAATCGTTCAACAGGTATTATTAACGGACAATCTTCCGGTCTCTTAAACTGGAATGATATCGCCTATCCACAAATGTATGATTTGTATCAAACCTTGCTGTCTAATTTTTGGAAGGCACAAGAAATCAATATGCAAGATGATATTAAACAATGGGATTCATTATCTTCACATGAAAAGGATATCTTTTTACGGGTGAACACGCAGCTTGCCTCCCTTGATAGCCTTCAAACACCAACGATGAGTCAAGTGCTCGATTATGTGACCGATTCTAGCTTTAAGGCCATCTTTGCGGTCATTGCTCAGCAGGAAGCTGTTCATAATGAATCGTACTCCTATATATTAAGTTCATTGGTTCCAGTAAGTGAACAAAATGCGCGCTTCAATCAAGCGAAGGATGACCCGATCGTGCAAAAGAGAAACCAACTTATTTTGGATGCTTATGAACAATTCCGTTCCCATCCAAATGCACAGAATTTATACGAGCTAGCCATCAACTCCATCATCTTAGAAGGAATCTACTTCTATGCGGGCTTTGCCTTTTTCTATAATCTTGCTCGTCAGCAAAAGATGTTAAAGACAAGTACGATGATTAGCTATATCCAAAGAGATGAGATGCAGCATGCGTATTTTATTTCTCAGTTTGTACGAATTATGTTAACGGAAAATCCAGAGCTCAATAACCCAGCAAATATTCAATATGCAAAGAATCGCATCCAAGAAGCGGTGGAGCTGGAGAAGGAATGGGCGGGAGAAATATTAGCAGAGATGAACGGAATTGATCTGGAAGAGTTCGGACAATATGTGGAGTATCTGGCCAATAAAAGGCTTCGTCAATTGGGTCTGGATCATCTTTATGGTGACCGTGAAAATTCAATGCCATGGATTCAAGTGTTTAGTGACGAAATGATTAATGAAACCAAGTCAGACTTTTTTGAGCAGAAATCCCGTACCTATACAAAGGTGACACAGTCCAATGGCTTTGACGAACTTTAAGGGAAAAGTAGCGATTGTCTATTCATCCGTCACGGGGAATACAGAAGAACTTGTTCGTATGGTAGCAAGCTGCCTTCAATCACGATCAATGTCTACGGATTTATTTCAAGTAGAAGATTTTCTCCGTGCGAACATGGATGACTATGATGGGTTGGTCATCGGAACTTACACATGGGGCAATGGAGAAATTCCAGTAGAAATGAAGCCTGTGTACCAAGAAATAGAACGTCAACATGTTCGAGAGCTCGCCACAGGAGTGGTTGGGACGGGGGATTCCTTTTACCCTTCCTTTTGTGGAGCGGTGGATGAGTTTAGGGATATGCTCTATGTGCAGACTTCCTTAGTAGCCACACTAAAAGTAGAATTACAGCCACAGTTTAAGGATTATGAAAAATGTGAAAAACTGGCTGAGTTAATGATAGAAAAAATTCAAAGTCGTACCTATAGTACGGTGTGAAAAAGGTAGTGGGCTCTTGCCTACTACCTTTTTTTATATTCAATGTTTACCATATATATAATTTGGGTATAAAGGAGGGTCTCTATTTTTGTAGAGGGACTGCATGCGCAAGGCAGATCCTTCTTTTTTGTGTTTAATTATAGAAAATTGAATATATTAAACTAGAATTATATGTAAATTTCAATGAGTAAAAATGAAAGATTTGTTTAAAAATACCATTCTTTGTTAAAATAAAGAGTGAGGGTAAAGCAGATGACGGATAAACAAATGAATGAGCTTGTTAGTTTTTTACTAGCAGGAGATGAAATAGAAACCGGTAAAGACCAGTAGAAAATCATGGTGGAATTATAGAGGTTTCGAGTAAACCTGGGGAAGGGACGACCTTCATTCTTGTTCTACCTTTAGTATAAACGACTTACGTAAGGGAGAAGAAACAATCTAATAGTATTTACGCTTCATGAAGTCATGATCATAACTATTAAATTCTTTCGGATTGCAGCAAGTTTATGGAAAAAGGGGTATAGTAAGTTTTGAAAATATCAGACAAAGAGTTGATGGATGCTTATGCTGCAGCATTGAAGTTGGCTTTAGATCATGAACTTATACAGTTATTAGAGGAAGAGGTAGACAAAAGAAAATTAAGACAATTAGTAGAAAACTATTCAATTGAGCAGTGATTGACCTTTAGCCAGATACTATTAGATAGACAAGTTACCTTTACGAGCAGGTATGGCAGGTTAAATTAATGAGAAGTAAGGGCGATTCTATAAATTTGCAGGAGCAAACCTTTAAGGGAATCCGCTAATTTTCGTTCATAGGGGATAGGGAATTGACAGAAACTTACTTGGAATTACTCGCAATGGATAAAGAACTATTGTTTGAGGCATTTACCCATGCCCCATTAGGAATGGTGCTGTTAGGGATAAATGGTAAGATCGTGCAAACAAACTCGTCCTTTTGTCATTTTACAGGATATTCAAATGAAGAAATCGTTCAATTAGGGCTAAGATGTTTATTATATGAAGAAGATTATGTAACAATAGATTCAAATTATCGAATGTTAGTAGCTGGAGAGGTAGATTCTTTTCAAGTAGAAAAGCGGTTTGTACATAAGAAAGGTCATGTGGTTTGGGGATCCATCAATGCCCATAAAGTTAGTACGTCACAAGCGGATTATATTATTGGCCAAGTGGTTGATATCACATCTAGTAAACAGATGGATCCACAAGTGGAGACGAATCATTCCCAGCTAGAATCTTTTATTGATAATCATTTAGACCCTATTTTAATCTTCGATGAAAAAGGGGTTCTAACAAAAGCTAATACTAAGTTTGAGGAAGAGTTTGGTTGGAATCTTCAGGAATTAATCGGTATTAGAATGCGCGATGTTAGATTTTTTGCAGATGAAGAAGAAGAGCCATTAAAGGAAAAGGTCCTTCGTGGAGAATGTGTGGAAGGGTACGAAACAACGGTTAAGAAGAAAAATGGAATGACAATGGATGTTATGATTACAAGCTTTCCGATTAAGGACCATCAGGGGGGCAAGAACGGGCTCGTTGTTAGTTTTCGTGATATAACAGTCCGAAAACAAGCGGAAGAACTAATGATTCAGTCGGAAAAGCTTTCAATTGCTGGACAGTTGTCAGCTGCGATTGCACATGAAATTCGAAATCCTATTACAGCAATTAAAGGCTTTTTAAAGCTTCTGCAAAACTCCAATGAAAAACAGCTGTATTATGAAATCGTTGAGTCAGAAATCGCTCGAATTGAACTGATCTTAAGTGAACTCTTATCACTAGCAAAGCCACAAAAAAACAATTTTAAAGAGACCGATTTACGCTTAACCTTAAAGCAATGTATTTCACTATTAGATGCAGAAGCCAATATGAAAAGTGTTCAGGTGGATTTAAAGCACGAAAGTCTTCTACCAATGATTCATTGTGATGAGAACCAAATTAAGCAAGTGTTCATTAATTTTATGAAAAATTCTTTTGATGCCATGCCTAACGGAGGGTCATTACATATTGAGATGGAAAATTGCATGCGGACTTCTGGTATCACCATTCGGTTCAAAGATACCGGATGTGGAATACCAAAGGAAATTTTATCCAAGATCGGACAGCCCTTTTATACGACAAAAGAAACGGGAACGGGTTTAGGGTTTATGGTAAGTAAGAATATTATTGAGGGCCATAGCGGCACCGTACATATCTCAAGTGAAGTAAATATAGGAACAACGATTGAAATCGTTTTACCAAGCTTTAGTAACAAATAATAACCTCATCCGAGTGTGGATGAGGTTATTATTTTTATCCAATATAAGCAATGATTCCTTCATTGTCGTCTAAATGTAGCTTGATTGGAGCATATGGATCTCTTCCTAAATATTCATCGATCCAAAGGCGTAACGCTTCAATTAAATTCGCAGTGATAAGCACTTGTTTTCGATCATCCACGAACACTTCAGCAGAAAAGCCGTAATCATCATCATACATAAGCTCTACTTCGACTGCTTCAGGTTTGATTTGCTTTTTCTTAGCGATATAAACACAAATTGCATTAATAATATCTTGTTCGGGAATAATTAGCTTCTCCATGGGTTCGTATTCTCTTGCTTCTTTTTCTTTTTAAGAGCGGTAAAAACCATGCGAATGACACTAATTAAGATGATAATAGCAAACACATTGACCATGAATCCAAGAATGGAACCTAAGATTCCCATGTTTGCAAATAGACTACCAAATAATAGACCAGCAAGTCCACCAATCATAAGTCCCTTCATCAGACCGCCAGAGAAGAATCCTTTATTTGCTGTAGTGGTAGATTTATTAGTTGTGGTCGAATCCGATTTTTTATTTTGGAAGAATGAATTGTTGTTATTGGTCGTTGTATTTGAATTATTGTTGAAGCTTTTCTTTCCTGATTTATACGATTTTGCTTCCACTGTCGTGGTGTGATCTTGGAACACAATGTTTCCAACTGGTGAAAAAATAAGTGCTGCCATTAGCAAAGCTGATAGTAACTTTTTCATTCCTTTTGTTTTCCCCCTGTAATGTATATTTCTACTTCTCTATTGTATACGAAGTAAGGATGAAAGGGTTTCGTTTTTTATAAAAAAAATAGAATGGAAAGAGGTTCCATTCTATTTTTGAGGGCTTAGGATGCTTTCGTTTCTACTAGTTGGGATGGAACGGGCTTTTTTTCAAAGATTCCAAGGAGCCATCCGATAGCTGTTCCAACGAAAGCAGGAATGATCCATTCAAGACCAACAGAGGCAAATGGGAGTGCCTTTGCCACCGATTGTAAAAATCCTAGGTTCACTCCAGCTGTAGCAAGGCCACTATTTACAGCAAAAATACCGGTAAATAACATTGCGCTGCCATATACTTTACGAATATTTTTGTAATAACGACTAAAGAAAGTGAGCAAGGTTAAAACGATTGTTAGCGGATAAGCTGTCACAAGGAACGGAACAGAAACTTTTAAAATTTGTGCAAGTCCCATATTGGAAAGGGTAAACCCAATGAGTGTAACAATAAGGGCCACTGTTCGATAGCTTACTTTAGGTAGAAGCTTCGAGAAGTACTGACCACATGCAACAGTAAGACCGACGACAGTTGTAAAGCAAGCTAACGTAAAGATAAATCCTAGAAGTGCCTTGCCACTTGAACCAAGTAGTAGGGTGGATGCGGCAGTTAACAAATCAGTACCGCTTGCATATGAACCAGAAGCAGCCATTTTTCCACCGATAAGTCCTAGGCTTACATAAACGAGTGAAAGAAGAACGCCAGCGACAAGTGCTGCCTTCAATGTATATTTGGTTAATTGTTTCTTATCTGTAATTCCTCTTTGTTTAATCGCAGATAAAATAACGATTCCAAAAGCAAGAGCGGCAAGAGCATCCATCGTGTTGTATCCTTCGATGAAGCCTGTGGAAAAGGCATTCGCTTGATACGGCTCAGCAGGTGTTTGCAAATGGCCATCCATCTTAAATAAACCGATTGTACATAAAGTGACCATTGCCACGAGTAAGACTGGAGTGATCCAGCGCCCCATATATTGTTCCATCTTTGAAGGGTTTAAACTCACTACAAATACAAGCGCAAAAAAGACCGCAGAAAATGCTAATAATACGAAAGTTGAGTTGGAGGAGCTTCCTAAGAATGGTTTGATTCCCATCTCATAAGCAACATTTGCATTTCTTGGAATCGCTAAGAATGGTCCGATGGAAAGGTACACAATCACCATAAAAATCGTGCTAAACCATGGATGGACGCGATTGCCGATTTCTGCAGCTCCATCTTTAACTAGTGAAACAGCAAGAAGCACAGCAAAAGGCAATCCAACACCTGTTAAAATAAACCCGCCAATCGCTAGCCAATAAGAGGTGCCCGCTTGTGCTCCTAATACCGGAGGGAAGATTAAATTTCCAGCTCCAAAAAACATAGAGAATAACATTAATCCGATAACCAAAGTGTCAAATTTCTTCATTTTCTTTTCCCCTTTTCTATTTTAGAAAAATAAAAAGACCCGTCCCTAATGAAAGGGACGAGTCTGATAGCTCGCGTTACCACCCTAATTCCGCTGCAAAAAAGCAGTCGGCTCTTAGTCAACGTACCAACATACGTGATCCTTGTAACGGCGGAACCCGTCAAAGCTTACTAGTGTTCAGCTTTGCATCTCGGAGATGATTTTCAGATCCAGCTTGAACATCGACTTTCACCACGCGTCGACTCTCTTTAGTACAAGGGGTTGAATCCTACTCTTCTCGTCATCAATTTGTAATATGGTTATTAATTTAACAAATGAAAAATGTTATGTCAATATATTTTGAACATTTATATTTTTATTAATTGGATGAATATAATTATTATTCTCCGATGATTTCAATTCGATTACCGAAGGGGTCCTCAATATAAATCCGATCCACATTAGGAATAAGGGTATCCTCTTTGTACGGTACATGATGAGTTTGTAGGTGATCTTTTAAAGAGTTCAGGTTATGAACTACGAACGCCGGGTGAGCTTTTTTAGCTGGAGAAAAAGGATCTTCGATACCGATATGAAGCTGCTGTTGAGCACCGAGTTGAAACCAAACACCGCCGCGTTTTTTGAGCGCCGCCGGTTTTTCGATTTCTGTTAAACCAAGAATCGTGCTAAAAAAATGCCTCGCTTGATCCTCGCTTCCAGCCGGTGCAGCAAGTTGGATATGATCAATTTTAATAAATGAAAAGTTCATACAATCGGTCCTTTCTGTGTTTGATAGTTTAAGTGTAGGAAGAAAGAGGAGATAAGTAAAATATGGAAAAATTATGATGGGGAATAAGGGGGGCTTATTGGGTGTGGTGGGGTTAAACATGCGAGCGCAAATAAAATAGGGAATCGCAAATAAATTACCAGGATCGCAAATAAAATCGGAGAATCGCAAATAAAATTCCGGGATCGCAAATAAAATCTGAGAATCGCAAATAAATTACCAAACCCACAATCATATTAATAAAAGTCCATATGAAACAATCGAAAACTCGGTATGACTGGGCAAAACTCCCCCCACAAAGCTCCAATCAACGAAAAAACTCCCGCCACCATGCGGGAGTTCGGTCTATTTCATCTGAAAATATGTATCTAGTACTCTACGCCCGATGGTTAAGTTCGGGGAGGGACCTGTGTCTCCAGTGTACACCCATGGAACAATGACGGCCATGGCTACTTCGGGGTTACTTGAAGGCGCGTAGCTGATTAAGCTCACATTCATCACTTCAGGTGGTGCGTTTTTAGGGTACTGATCACGGTCTGGTCCGTCATAGAAGGATTGTGCGGTACCAGTTTTTCCTGCAGGGCTGTAAGGGGCAGAACCAAAGGCTTTTGCTCCTGTTCCGGAGGTCATGACTCTTCGGAAACCCGTTTGAACTCGTTCAACCCACTCATCTTTCATGCTGACCCGATTTAATATATTTGGTTGTATTTCTTGGTAAACCGGGCCAAGCTTATCAATAGACGTACCAGGCTCACGGATTTCCTTTACAATATGCGGCTGAATGCGGTAGCCTCCATTAGCAATCGTTGCGGCATATTGAGCAAGCTGCATCGTTGTGTACGTATCATATTGTCCAATAACTAAGTCAAGCGCAAAACCTGGCTTCGTTGAAGGTCCTTTAAATCCGGTCATTTCATTTGGTAAGTCAATTCCTGTTTTTGCACCTAAGCCAAATTGCGCAAAGGAATCTCTTATTTTTGAAAATGTGTCCGGAGCTAAGCTTAAAGGAGCATTTGGTACATACTGTCCTCCTCCGATTTTTATGGCAGTACGGAACATATACACGTTAGAGGATTGCTCTAATGCATACAGATCATTAATCGTCCCCATATTTCTCCATGATTTTTTCACGGGAGTTCCTTTAATGGCAATTGGTCCGTCATATAGGGAAGTATTTGGAGAAATAGCACCCGTTTGGTACCCTGTAAGCACGGTTGCTCCCTTCACGGAGGAACCTACATTATAGGAGGTAGTAATGTTGCCAAGCGCGAAGTCCTGGATTTCAAGGTTACCCGTTTCTTCGCTTCTCGCTAAAAGCTTTCCAGCCATTGTTAAAATCTCACCGGTATTTGGATCCATTAAAACAACAAAGGCACGGTCTAGAAACTTTGTTCCGCCAAAGCCCCGTTTGGTTGCGAGAAGCTCTTCTTCTAGTATTTTTTCAACGGCTAGCTGTAAGTCCATATCAATGGTCAGGATGAGGTCCTTGCCGCGCGTTCCATCGGAAACGGGGACCGTTCCTACATTATTTCCTGCTTTGTCTTTTAAGTATTTTATTTTGGATTTATTTCCGCGCAGAACATCTTCATATTGATATTCCAGATAGCTTTTTCCAACACGATCATTTCTACTATAGCCGCGTGAGAGATAGTAATCTAGCTGTTCTGCTGGTATCCCTTCTTCACTAGTAGTAGTTTTTCCTAAAATTGTTTTTAAGGTATTTTCGAATGCATACGTTCGTTCCCAGTCCGTCACCGTGTCTACACCAGGTAAAAAGTTGAGATTCTCACTAACCATAGAGAATTCTTTATCAGTTACCCCAACATTTTTTACGAGATGTGGGGTATATTCGTAGCCACTTGCAAATTCACGGTAAATAGAAATCACCTGCATATCCTTCTCTTTTAGAGAGGCGAGATCTTCGGGAGTGATCCGTTCTAGCAACGTGTCATAATACTTTTTGTTAAATTCTTTTTCACTGTCTGTTGAATCTCTCATGGCCTCTTCTTCGGATGTGGATATTTTCTCTTTCACCAATAAAGGATTTTTTATGATCCAATAATCTTTTTTGTCCCGATCTCTCACTTTCTTTGTATCCATCTTGATGAGTTCGGAGAGATTTTCTGCGGTTTTTAACATTTCCTCCTGACTGGCTCCCCAGTTGGTGTATGTAATCGCGTTTTGAGCAATGTTATCCACTACTATTTTTCCGTTTCGGTCGTACATTTTTCCGCGTGGAACCGGTTGGCTAACAATGATTTCGTTTGTTCTTTCGAGTTCTTCCTTATAGGCTACGCCCTGGACCATTTGCACGGTACCTAAGCGCACAATGAGGATAACGAATAAGACAAAAACAATAAAAAATAGGAGATTTACTCGTAAGGGAACATGTCTCTTTTTGCTGGCTTTTTTCATCATGAACTACACTCCTTAGAAGGAAACGATTCTACTGGTATATATTTCTATTTTCATCATAATCTATGACGTTCTTAATAACAATAAAGTTTCAATTTTTTGATTTATTTACAGGTTATTCACATATTGTGGATTATTATTGTGAAAATGCTGTTAGTAAACTGTATACAACTTAAATAATCCACATTATCCACATTTTATAAACAAAGTTATCCACATTATCCACAGAAATGAACTCTAACGGGAACAAGCATGAGGATTAATAAAAAAAATTATAAACAACCTGTCCAAATGCCTCTTTTCTTTCTATATAGAAGGTGAGAGGAGGTGATAGAGATGGCACAGGCGATAATCATGGATACGAAGCTTAAAGTATTGTTTGAGAATGGGTTGAACTCGAAAGGAGAAGTTATCATTAAAACGAAGACATTTAGTAATGTGCGTAAGGAGGCTACAGCGGATCAACTTTTTCAAGCAGGTCAAGCATTAGCAAGTCTTTGTTCACTACCAGTTGTGAACATTGAACGAGCTGACAATTTTGAGTTGGTAAACGCGTAAGTAGGGCTCAGTCATTAAACAATAGGAGGTGAAAAAATTGGCCAAAACATTAGAATTACAATTCATAACCGAAACAGGTGAAACGTCGACGATTAGTTTGGAGTCTCCAAAGGAACCTGTTGATACAGCTGCCGTGAAGGTGGCGATGGATCAAATTGTTGCTTCAAATGCCTTTTATAGTGCGAAGGGACAGCTGGTTTCCCCTAAAGGAGTTAGAGTTATTGAGAGAAATGTAACACCTTATGAATTAGCTTAGTATAAGAGAGAGTCGGTTGAAATGGACCGACTCTCTTTTTGCTACATAACGATTTTGCACCAAAGGACTTTTTCCTTGATTCTTACCCCAGCTAATTTTCCGAACGGTATGTCTCGAACGACTTCAATGTCATTAAAGTTAATGGTGAGTTTGTTATCTTCGTATGTTACCCCGTCCGCATCTTTTAAGAGCTTCTTTTTCATGGATTCCTTTAGACTCGGCTTTAAGTCGACTACCTCAAATTGTATCCGTCTTCCTTTTGCCATGATAGGTTTCAATTCTAGTCGGAAAGGAACAGGTACGAGCATGACCTTGGTATTTCCTGTTAAGACCAGATGTTCCCCTTCAAACGAACATTGTAAATTGGAGGTTCCTTCTAATGGCTGAAGATGTAGCAGGCGGTTGACTAGTTCTTCTGACATTCGAATAGGTGTACCCGTTGCAATTTTATTGAGCAGGCTTTCTACCGTCCATGATTGATCATTTAATTCCCCAAGCTTTCGCTGCATTGTTTCGAGAAACTCGTTCATGCGGTCTCCTCCAAGCTGTCATTTTTTTAGATGATCGAATTCATTCATTACATTATATGGACGGGAAAAATAAAAAATGAATAAAGTCGTAAAAAGTTAGTGACCAAACTATATATGCTTGATTTTTCCAATTTTCTAATATATAGTACATTACATCAGTAATGCACTAGCATACCTTATGGATATAGGAGGTGAGGAACGTGATCTTAAACTCAAATAGTATGAAGCCCATCTATGTACAAATTGCTGAGTATCTAGAAGGGGAGATATTAAGGGACTCCATTCGGCCTGACGAAAAGATTTATTCTCAATATCAGCTGGCGGAAATGTTCAACATCAATCCTGCTACGGCGGCAAAAGGGTTAAATTTATTAGCAGATGAAGACATTTTGTACAAAAGGAGAGGGCTTGGCATGTTTGTGGCTGCAGGTGCAAAAAAGATCATCCTCACAAAACGAACCAACACCAAGCTAAAGGAGCTTATTGAAGAAACCGTTAGGGAAGCCTTTCAATTAGGCGTTAGTAAGGAAGAACTAATGGGAATGATTCAAAAGGTGATTGAACAAAAGGAGGGGAAGGAGTAATGAATATTGTTACATGCAAGAACCTGTCAAAAACATATGGAAGGAATCAAGCTTTAAGAGGTGTCTCTTTTTCTTTAGAGGGGGAAAAGATTATAGGCTTGATTGGTCGAAACGGAGCGGGTAAGTCTACTTTATTAAAACTGATGGCCGGCTTTCTGGAAAAAACATCTGGGGAGATCCACGTGTTATCGGAAGAGCCCTTTAATAGCTTAAAAGTGTCTGCTAATACCATTTTTATGAGTGATGAAGTCACCTTTAATCCTGCTCTTACATTAGAAGACATTCTAAAGGCAGCCGAAAGCTTTTATCCGAATTGGAATCGTGATTTAGCCCACCGGCTTTTAGATTATTTTTCTATCTCCCTACATTCCTACCACGCCAGTCTCTCAAAAGGGATGCGAAGCACATTCAACACGATTATGGGGCTGTCCACTAGAGCACCACTAACCTTATTTGATGAACCAACGACAGGGATGGATGCGGCTGTTCGTAAGGATTTTTACCGTGCCATTTTAAAAGATTATTTAGCCTTTCCACGAATGATCGTCATATCCAGTCATCTGTTAAATGAGATGGAGGAACTATTCGAAGAGATTTTGCTGATAAAAGAAGGGGCCGTTCATCTTCATGAAAGTGTGGAAGATTTGAAAGAATACGCGGTTGGTGTGACCGGAAGAACTTCCGTAGTGGAAGAGTTGTTGATAAATGAAACCGCAATTTTCCAGCAAGCAGTTGGGATTGATCAGAGCTATGCTGTTGTGAAACGCGGGGTAGAAGTAGAGCAGCAAGCAAAGTTACTAGAACTTGAGCTGTCACCTGTTTCTGTTAGTGATTTATGTATGTATATTACAAGCAAGTCTAAGGGAGGGATTGATCATGTATTTGACAGAGAGTAACATCCGAGACGTTGTTTTCAAACAGTATCGCTACAAACTGCAAGCGTATATGGGCGTTTTTACCTCTCTTATGTTTATCCAAGTGCTTGGGGTGTTATTTTCGATTAGCGGAACGGGCTCTATGGGAGGGAGTGCCGGTACCTTTAGTTACGATGTAAAAACCTATAGTGGTAGTTTGGTGGCTATTTTTACATTGATTTGGGCTTTTTCAAACGGAATCTCGCTGACCACCAAGCAGCATAGATATGATGACTTCAATTTTATTGCGACTCGACAGGTGAGCAATTTTGCGAATGTACTGTTTCTAGCGACAGCGAGTGTGATTGCTGCTTTCACGGGGCTTCTAACCACGTATGCATTAAGATTAGTGGTTTCACAGTTTTTGAGAACACCATCGATTGCGGTAGATCAGTTGTCTTTGGTAGAGGCATGTAAGGGTTTAGGAGGATTTTTTCTCTATATTTTATTGTTTGCGAGCGTTGGTTATTTTATTGGAATGCTTGCTCAGATGAATAAGATAGTCGCATTTTTACTTCCGGTGCTTCTTATTGTTGTCATTACCATCCAAGCGTACTTAGGAGGAGAAGCTACATTAATCGTCGATATAGGGAGTTTCTATGTTCTTGAGGCTTCGTTTTTGCTTTTCGCTGTTAAAAGTGTCATCACTACCTTTTTCTTTTTTCTACTCGCATATATGTTAGGAAATCGTTTGGAGGTGGGGGTATGATGGTAGCCATTATTCTACTAATCTTGGTCATAGCTGCAGTCGTTTCTCAGCTGTCCAAATCGAAGAAAAAGGCATGGATCGGAATGAAAACCACAAGATTTCTACTTCTTGGTTACGTAGGTTTGCTGATTCTATTAGCTGGTGCTTCTTTGCTTCTGCCTTTAAATAGTCCTTCTATTGAAATGATGTCAGAAGAGGAAGTGGAAAAGAGTATGGAGCTTCAGGATAAGGTGATGAACGAGGCGTTCCGAGGGTCCTTTGAAGAAGAGAATGGATTAGATGTTGTGGAGAAGTGGAACTTTCCAATAACAGGTGACGAGTTGGGGATTACAACCATTAATGATTATTATGTTCAAGTGTTTATAGAGAAAAGCCCGGATATGGGAAAAGAAATTCAGGTTACTCATTACTCGGGAAAAACCATTGTGAACGGAATGGATCTTACTGATAAAAAAGGTGCCATCCAAATGGAGATACAAGGGAATAAACTTGAAATCAAGAATCCCTCTCATGTAGCAGTAAATTTAGCCGAGATATCAAGTGGATTTCCATTTCAACAATTCTCCTCAGAGAAGGTTGAATGGTTCTTAGGCGAATCTTACGGCAACATTGGAATGGATGTACTGTATATAAAAGCACCTGAAGGGTTGAAAATAGAAGGCGATGCCCTCTACGTCAACTAATCTGTCCACCCCAGGCGTACAAATACGGTCCAAGTGTCCACGAACGGTGACAGACACCCTTCGTGGACAAAAAGGGGCATTTTGTCCACGGGCGGTGTCTGTCACCGGGAGGTCTTTCGAATCTGTTGACAGGTGGGGCTTTTTTGTGATATTTAAATAGTGATTAGCACTCGGAGTGGTAGAGTGCTAAAGGAATTACGTATATTGATTGATGAGAGGGGATTTTAGAATGGAAAAGAAGCAATTCCAGGCAGAGTCAAAGAGATTGTTAGACATGATGATTCACTCCATTTACACACACAGAGAAATTTTTCTACGTGAATTGTTATCAAACGCAAGTGATGCGATTGATAAAATTTATTATCGTGCCTTAACCGACGATAACATCACTTTTGATAAAGACAACTATTTTATAAAGATTGCTGCTAACAAAGAGAGCAGGAAGTTAACGATTACCGACACAGGTATTGGTATGACCAAGGAAGAGCTGGAAAACAATCTAGGGGTCATCGCTAAAAGTGGCTCACTTGCCTTTAAGTCTGAAAATGAGCTAAAGGATGGTCACGACATTATTGGGCAGTTTGGTGTTGGATTTTATTCTGCATTCATGGTGGCAGACGTGGTTACGGTTATCACCAAATCACTAGGAAGCGACACGGCTTATAAGTGGGAATCAGAAGGTGCCGATGGTTATACGATCGAGCCGTATGAAAAAAGTGAAGTGGGAACGGAAATCATCCTTACCATTAAGCCAAATACAGAAGACGATAACTACGATGAGTTCTTAGAAGAATATCGTCTCAAATCCATTGTTAAAAAATACTCCGACTTCATTCGTTACCCTATTAAAATGGATACTACGAGCAGTCGTTTAAAAGAAGGCAGTGAGTCGGAATACGAAGAGGTTACAGAAGAGCAAACCATTAATAGCATGGTGCCAATCTGGAGAAAGAACAAAAACGAATTAACAACAGAGGACTACGAAAACTTTTACGCGGAAAAACATTACGGCTTTGATAAGCCTTTAAAGCATATTCATATCAGCGTGGATGGTGCGGTTCGTTATCAAGCGGTGTTATATATCCCAGAAAAAATTCCATTTGATTACTACACGCAGGAATATGAAAAAGGGTTGGAGCTTTATTCAAACGGTGTTCTCATCATGAATAAATGCGCGGATCTATTACCGGACTATTTCAGCTTTGTGAAAGGGATGGTGGATTCCGAAGATTTATCTCTCAATATCTCTAGAGAAATGTTGCAACATGATCGTCAATTAAAACTCATTGCGAAAAATATTAAAAACAAAATCAAAGGTCAGCTACAAAGCTTGTTAAAAGAAGACCGCGAAAAGTACGAAGCCTTCTTCCAATCCTTTGGCCGCCAATTAAAGTTTGGTGTTTATAGCGATTTTGGAAGCAATAAAGAGACGCTTCAGGATCTCATCATGTTCTATTCATCAAAAGAAAAGAAGCTTGTTACATTAGATGAGTATGTGTCAAGAATGCCTGAGGATCAAAAGTATATTTACTATGCATCAGGTGAGTCAGTAGAGCGCATTGAAAAGCTTCCTCAAACCGAGCTTGTGGCGGATAAAGGCTATGAAATCCTTTATTTCACAGATGATATTGATGAGTTTGCGATTCGTATGCTAATGAATTATAAGGAAAAAGAATTCAAGTCCGTCTCTAGTGGTGATTTAGGAATTGAAGAGCAAGCAGATGAAAAAGAGTCAGCAGAACAAACGGAGAACCAAGAACTGTTTGAATACATGAAGTCAGCGCTTGGAGAAAAGGTAAAGGCCGTACGTGTATCTAAGCGTTTAAAATCACATCCCGTTTGCTTAACAACGGAAGGTGACGTGTCCATCGAGATGGAGAAAGTTCTCCAAGCGATGCCAAATAACCAAAATGTCAAAGCAGACAAAGTGTTAGAGATTAACGTAAATCACGAAATATTTGCTTCCTTAAAGGATGCGTTTGCTAATGACAAGGACAAGCTATCCTTGTTTACAGGGCTTCTTTACAATCAGGCATTGCTCATTGAAGGGTTACCAATTGAAGATCCAGTAGAATTTACAAACGATATTTGCAAAATTATGGTGTAAGTATGTGAGGGCACTCAATTTGGGTGCTCTTTTCTTTTTACCCTCAAAAAAAATACCACCGATCCTTGTTATTGTATCAAGGGGTGTACTACTATGAAGATATACACTATCTTCACCTGGAGGTGACAGGTTCTGCTTCACCTAACAAAACATCATAATCCAGAGCAAAACCCAGAGTTGATTCGGCGTTGGTCAAAATACTCAACCCCTTTGGATCAACTGATTAAAGAGACGGACACTCTTTTTCGAAAAATTGCCGTGCATCCTAGTCCTTCCATAAATGACATGAGCACCCTCGTAAATGAAAAGGGGGAGGCGATCCCCTCATGGCTACCAGATTTAGACGTCGAATTCCACAAACTTCAAAGTGAAATAAAGTACGAAAGAAATGTGGTTGACTTTGGGGCAGTTGGGGATGGAGCCACCGATAATACAAATGCTTTTCGAAAAGCAATCGGGCGAGGCAACTGTAAAATCATCATTCCTGAAGGAGTATTTGTCACAAAAGGAATTAAACTTCCCTCTAACACGATCCTTGTTGGGGCAGGAAAGGGAAAAACAATACTTAAACTCCATCATGAGGCTCTAAAATCCGCGATTCTTCTTACCAATAAACATCATATCAGTGGAAATCACCATATTTATGTGGAGGGTATGACACTTGATTGGAATGTGAAACGACTACCGAGCGAGGAAAGAACGGCAAGTGGAAACAATCGATCGAGTTGCTTCACATTTGCTCATGTGAAGTATGGGTGGGTGAAAAAGGTAGAAGCCATTGATGCTGGGTTACATGCCTTTGACGTTTCTTCTACGCTTTACTATTACATAAAAGATGGATTCATGGGTCCAGGAAGAAGTCAGTATATCTGGCTCGATGAATGTAACGGATACGGATTTGGAGATGACGGAATTACCACACATCATAGTGATTATATTTTTATATCTAAATCGCATATGTGTGATCCAAGTGGAAGAGCTCATGAAACGGGCTCTTGCAACTCAAATGGCATTGAAATCGATGATGGCTCAAGATACGTGTGGCTTGTGAACAATACCACAACTAGATGCTTCGGGGGAGTGGAAGTCAAGGCTCATCACAATGCTTCCGCTGCTTCCTATGTCACCATCATTGGGCATTTGTCGGTTCATGATAATCGCGCCTTCAACTTCCGCCATATCGGTC
This sequence comes from Robertmurraya beringensis, assembly GCF_042433785.1. Taxonomy (NCBI): domain Bacteria; kingdom Bacillati; phylum Bacillota; class Bacilli; order Caryophanales; family Bacillaceae; genus Robertmurraya; species Robertmurraya beringensis. The sequence goes on from NZ_JBHLUU010000123.1 coordinate 48,774, forward strand.
ATCATAAAGGAAATGACCCACAGTCTAAAACAGCTTATAACATAAAAGCGATGAATCTGGTTGCTATTGCTCCTATCTTTACTTCCTTATATGAAGTGTCAACACCAAGAGCGATGGTGGTCTCCGCATACCGGAATGTCGTGGTGAACCAATTCACTATTCTTGGGGACCCTTCGTATGATTTTGAGGGACACCCTGTCATAGCCATCCAGTATCGTGCAAAACAGGTGGTCCTTCATAAAATCTATATAGAAGGTTTTTATCATGCAGGTGGGATAAAAGGTAAATTTTATACATCAGAGGAGCTAACATGAAAGAACAGGATTTCGACAAGAGCTTACATATCGTCACAACGGGTGAACAACTCCATTTTTACAAGTCATTGCAATTTCACCGGTATGAAGCCACACCCTATTTGCATCTTCAACAACTCATCCATGAACATGAATTCAAACCAACGGACCGTATCGTTGACTTTGGCTGTGGAAAAGGAAGGTTAAATTTCTTCCTTTATCACTATACGGGAGCAACCGTAACGGGTGTAGAGATGAATGAGGGGTATTATCAGCTTGCCTTGAAAAATAGAGAAAATTATCGGAAAAAGTATGGCTCAGATCATTCCATTCACTTTTTTAACGGTTTTGCAGAGGAATACCCGATCCAAACGCAGGAGAATATTTTTTACTTTTTTAACCCGTTCTCTATTCATATTTTCCGGAATATAATTCATCGTATCCTTCAGTCGGTGGAGGAGAATGATCGAGATATCAAGCTGATCTTGTACTATGCAAGTGAAGAGTATATCGACTTTTTAGAAAGTATGGGCATGTTTCAGCTAATATCCGAGGTCATTTGTTCAGAAGGAAATCGGTTGGAGAGATTTTCTATTTATGGCTTAGCTTTTTAAGGGGGAATCGCTATGGAGAAATTGCTAGACCAAGACATTATTACATATCTGAAAAATTTGCCTGGCTGGAAATGGGACGAGGGTAAATGGATGAGCAAAAGATATCGATTTCAAAACTATTTAACAGGTGTGTCTTTTGTAAATGAGTTAGCAAATTATTCGGAACATCGTAATCATCATCCGTTTATCTCTATTGATTATAAAGTGGTAACGATAAAACTTAGCTCTTGGAATGCTGGTGGTCTCACTTCACTGGATATGGAAATGGCAAAAATCTTCGATGAGATTTACGATCAATTTGTGGAATAAGAAAAGGCGGGAGTGCTTAATGCGCTCTCGCCTTTTCTTTTCCATATACAGTGTAATATAGCAGTATCGCAATGAACACAGAAATGGCTGATGCTATGTAGATGCTATGTAGATGCTATGGTAGTCTAACCAGAAAGCAATTTGTCCAAACACGATCGCACCAATTCCCACGCCTAAATCGAAGAAGGAGAAAAAGGTAGCATTAGCCATTCCGCGCCTGCTAATAGGAGAATTTTGAACACTCCACGCTTGAAGAGCCGGTTGCACCGTACCAAAGCCGAACCCATAAATAATGGCTGCTAAATAAAGGATCGTGCTATTTGGAATCCAGGCAAGCAGAATCATGGCAGCCATAATCATGATCGAACCAGCGGGGAATACAAAGCGATGCCCTTTTTGATCATAGAGCTTTCCAGCAAACGTTCTTGAGATCAGAAGAGCAATAGCATAAAGGAGAAAGTACCATTCAATTCCTTCAATTCCTTTTTTTACTGTATATAAAGGAAGGAAGGAAGCGATTCCACCAAATGTAACCGTGATAAAAAGAAGCAGAATCGAAGGGGGCAAAGCCGTTTTTTCGTAAAAGTCGAGCTTTTTAGGTTCAGAAGTAGTTACGGGTACAACGGGTTTAAATCTAATCCGAGAAGATAAGGCAATAGCGACGGCACCGAGTACGCCGCAAATCAAGAAAAGTTCAGTAAAGCTAAGGTAACCTACTAGCGCAAGTCCGAGTGTCGGCCCCATGGCAAGCGCTAAGTTGCCAGAAAGACCGTAATATCCCATTCCTTCTCCACGACGTTTGGATGGAATCAAATCGGTCGCAATCGTACCTGAAGCAGTTGTGGACAGTCCCCACCCGACTCCTTGAATAATTCTTAAAATAAATAAGAAAACAAGTCCTCCAGCCATACCGAAAGCACCAGTGGATAGGACGAAAATCCCTAATCCAACCAGATAAATAAATCGGCGTCCTCTGCTTTCTAGCGCATGCCCAGCGTAAGGTCGAATTAATAGGGCGGAAAAAGTAAAGATTCCCACAACCACTCCAATCAGCTGGTCATTTCCACCGAGGTTCTCCACAAATAAAGGAATGGTGGGCAAAGTCATTTGAAAGCCAAGGAAAACAAAAAAGTTTGATAAGCAAATGAGAATAAAGTCACGTGTCCATATTTTCTCTTTCTCTTTTTCTGAAGGTGGAGCTTTTTCCGCAAGAGGTGTGCTCATAACCATCCACTCCCATTCGGGAAAATCCCGTTTCTCTAATCATTGTGTTAAACAAAATATATGTACGAATTTATATAAAAATGGTGATTAATCTATTATAGACAATGGCTTTTTGATTTACTATTTTTTTGAATTTGAGATGAAAAAGAACGTTTAGTAATATTAATGTTATTACGATAGGAAATAGGTGTTCATGATGGGAAGAGTGATTGTAATAGGATCAGGAATATTAGGTGCCTCTGCAGCCTTTCACTTAGCGTCAAAGGGAGAGAGTGTTGTCTTGGTTGACCGTACCGAGGTGGGACAAGCCACAAATGCGGCAGCGGGAATTATTTGCCCATGGATTTCGCAAAGACGAAATAAGGCATGGTATGAGTTAGTAAAGCATGGTGCACGTTATTATCCTGAATTAGTTGATAAATTGTCCTCCTATGGAGTAAATCATACGGGATACCGAAAAGTTGGAGCCCTAAGCCTTCATACAAATGAGGAAAAACTGAGGCAAATGGCAGATAGGACCATCAAACGGAGAGAGGATGCACCAGAAATCGGCGAGGTGAACATCTTAACGTATGAAGAAACAAAAGAGGTGTTTCCTCTCGTAGCAGAAGGATATGGAGCGGTTTATGTTTCCGGTGGAGCGAGGGTAGACGGAAGGCTCATGCGTGATGCATTGGTAAAAGCTGCCGTTCAGCTCGGTACGGAATACGTAAGTGGGAATGCTTCACTCGTATGTGAAGATAGCCGTGTGAGTGGAGTGGTGGTTGATGGTAAGGAGTTTGAGGCGGATCAAGTGCTTGTCACGACAGGAGCTTGGACACGAGAGGTGCTGGAGCCCGTTGGGGTGAAATTTCAAGTTTCGGGGCAAAAAGCGCAGATTGTCCATCTAGAATTACCAGGTGTGGATACGTCTAAGTGGCCCGTTGTTATGCCTCCGAATAATCAATATTTAGTCACGTTTGAAGATGGTCGGGTGGTCGTTGGCTCGACACATGAAGACCATAAAGAATTTGATACGAGAGTCACTGCTGGTGGGTTAAATGAAATTATCGGGAAAGCATTAGAGGTATTTCCGGGTTTAGAGGAAGCGACGGTACTTGAAACACGAGTGGGCTTTCGTCCATTTACCCTCGACTTTCTACCAGTGATTGGCCCTGTTCCCGGACTTAAGGGTGTTTTCGTCGCGAATGGACTCGGAGCCTCTGGCCTGACGAGCGGCCCGTTTTTGGGTAGCGAGCTCGCAAAGCTCGCTCTTGGTGAGGAAACTGTACTAGATGTGAGTCGTTATCTGGTAGAGGGTGCGCTCAGATAAGTTTATTTCTCGAAAACATTGATTCAAATCACATCTAAACAAAACGAATCAGGATATGATTGAGTTATAAAAAGGGAAGGGACTGATCATGATGCAAAAACAAAGCTTATCTACCTTTATCACATATAATGAAGGAAAATTTACGAAACGAGTCATTTTTAAAGAAGGAGAGAGTACGGTATTTGTCTTAAACTTTTCGAAAAATCAGGCACTGCCCGCTCATAAACATCCTGGGACAAATGTATTTATTCAGGTGGTGGAGGGAGAAGGAACCTTCCATGTGGATGGAGAAAGCTTGGCTGTAGCAAAGCATGATGTGATTCATTTTACTGGGGAAGAGGAAATGTCTTTCGTTAATGGTAAGGGAAATACGAGCCTGTATGTGATGCTAAACAAGATTCCAGATGAAAGATATGTAAAAGAAATCTAACAAAAAGGCTCACCAGACCTGGTGAGCCTTCCTCATTATTTCTCCTCAGCGGTAGGACGATTTCCGCCTAATTGCAGGCTAGCTTTTCCTTCTTCAAGAAGATGTTGAATGTCTTTAAATTTTACAAATCGCTTATTTTCATCATCAAAAAGCTTGAAGTGAATGGACTCAAGGCTTGTACCTAGAGTAACGGTTGTTGCTTTTTGCAGTGGTGGTGTAGATACATGTGCTTGTTCTAGATTATAGTTTGGAACCTTAGGTGCTAGATGATGCACATGGTGAAAGCCGATGTTTCCAGTTACCCATTGCAAAATCTTCGGAAGCTTGTAATAAGAGCTTCCTTCAACAGCTGCCTTCACATAGTTCCACTCTTCTTCGTGTTCAAAATAGCTGTCTTCATATTGATGTTGTACGTAAAATAACCAAATTCCTAATGCGCCAGCAACAAATAAAATAGGAGCGTGGACAAGAAGGAAAGCTTTCCAGCCAACTAACCAAATCATAAATGCATACAACACAACGATTGCGATATTGTTGAAATAGGTGTTGAGACGTTCTTTGCGTTTAGCATCCTTTACATTGATACGGTTGGTCACAAGGAACAAGAATATCGGTCCTAGAACGAACATGACAAACGGATTGCGGTACATTCTGTATTGAAGGCGTTGAGCTGGTGTAGCAGCTAAATACTCTTCAACTGTCATTACCCAAATATCACCAATGCCACGCTTATCTAAATTTCCGCTTGTTGCGTGGTGAATATTGTGGCTTCTCTTCCACTGTTCGTAAGGGAACATCGTTATAATCCCACTGATGTTACCAACGATCGCATTTGCTTTACGATTTCTAAAGAACGATTGGTGACAGCAATCATGGAAAATGATAAAGATTCGAATCACAAATCCAGAAGCAACGATAGCAAGAGGCAATGTCAACCAATAAGAAATGGATAGACTTGCGTACGCTAAATACCATAAACCGAAGAATGGGATAAATGTGTTAATCATTTGTTTTATACTTTTACTTATATCTGACTTTTCAAAAGGGACAACGCTTTTTCTTAATTCAGCTGTTTTTTGCTTGCTCATAAAAGCCTCCTACAAGGTTTTAAATTTAACTACTGTTATTGTAGTGTTTATGAGCAGGTCATGAAAAGGCATAAATGTATAGAGTGGAACATGACAAATGTCATGTTGCAAGAAAAAATTTAAAGGGAATTACCGGAAAATCCTTCGACAATTCGAAAAATGCAGACATCTGTTTCATGAGCATATGTTTACATACGTTCCCTGTTTCAAGATATACTAATCTGTATACATTTGGATAGGAGGAAATAAAATGTGGCAGGATTTTAAGAAGTTTGCTTTAAAAGGAAATGTGATTGATCTGGCTGTCGGGGTGGTTATAGGTGCGGCGTTTGGAAAAATCGTTAGCTCACTTGTAGACAATATCCTTATGCCGATTGTTGGGCTCTTATTAGGGGGATTTGATTTTACGAACCTACAATATACATATGCTGATGCAACCATCAAGTATGGTCAATTCATACAAAATGTCGTTGATTTCTTTATCATTGCTTTTTCTATTTTCCTATTTGTGAAATTATTACAGAAGTTTAAAAAGAAGCAAGAAGTAAAAACGGAAGAAAAGGCACCAACAACGGAGGAAAAATTGCTTTCGGAAATTCGTGATATTTTAAAGGAACAACAGCAACAAAAGGGTGTGTAAAAAAGGAAAACTCGCCAAATTGGCGAGTTTCTTTATTAGAGTTGCTGATTCCCGCATCTAGGGTTAAGCACCTGAGCTGATAAATAGACGGGGAAATTCCGCTTATTGACTTTAAAAATTTGAAAATGAGGGTTTTTTCTTTGTATAATCGGAAAACCTCATCTTATTTACTCCGAAATGGGCTCCATTCTGTATCTAACCGGAAAACCTCCGCTTATTTTACTGAAAAGACTTATGCCAATTATCATTTTTTCGTTCGATTAGAGTCATGCTAATTTGTATACAAATACTTGGATATTAGTTAAAATAAATTACCAACTAATCCTATAATAAAGGTGTGATATAGATGTCAGCTGATGTTCGTACGATCCCAAAGCCACTTGTGCAAGTCAATCAGTCGGTTATTGTACTTACCGTTATCCTTACTTGGGTTACTAATATGGAATGGCTTTTATTGATTCCTCTACTCTCCGGTATATTTGGCGTTATTTTTCGAATAAATCCGATTATGGAGGTAACGAAGCGGTTTTTAAAAAAAGCACCATCAAAGTATCTGCAAGAAGATTGGGAGCAACAGCAGTTTAATCAAAAAATTGCTATTTTATGCTTAGGGGCAGGGTTTATGGGGTTTGCCTTCAATCTGCCGGTGATAGGGTATATCTTTACCATTCTAGTCGCGATTGCTGCGACCGTTGCCCTACTAGGTTTTTGTATCGGTTGCTTTATTCATTATCAGTGGAAAATGTATCAGTACCGAAAAATGAAGAGTCAATCATAACTTGTAGGTAGGAGTCAGCGCTAATGCTGACTTTTTTTTACTTTTTCTAGGAACTTTTGGAGAATCTTGTCTAACGATTTATGGGCTGTGAGTGAGCTTTGGTCACCGTGGGTGCTAAGGGATTATGATAAAATGTAAACAAGTTTATTACATAAAAAGGGAGCAGAATAGGATGGGAGAAACTAAGAAGAAGCAAGAAATAATTAGCTGGGGTAAATCGGTGTTTATTGCTTTTGCTATCGTAGTCGTCGTTCGTACATTTGTCTTTGCTCCTTATATTGTGGATGGTGCCTCGATGGAACCCACGCTTCACGATCAAGAGAAAATATTTGTGAGCAAAGTCAATACAGACAAAATTGATCGTGAGGACATTGTGATTATTAAAGGAGAAGGCGAAAATTACGTTAAAAGAATTATAGGCTTGCCTGGAGATTTGATCGAAATTAGGGATGATCAGTTACTGATCAATGGTGATGTTCACAGCGAAGAGTATTTAGAAAGTAATCGAGAGCAGGCGCATGACCAAGGTAGTGTGTTAACAGGAGATTATGGACCTATTCTTGTACCGGAAGGGCATTATTTTGTATTAGGTGACAATCGACTTCGCAGTATGGACTCAAGAAACGGCCTTGGTTTTATTAAGAAGGAAAAGATTGTTGGCGTCAGTGAGTTTGTATTTTATCCATTTTCTGATGTTCGAACGGTACAGTAGTAATTAATTCCATTGACATAAAAGCGTTCATGAATTATTCTGGTAAAGCATTTTAATTAAATATTTTCCTCATCAGATAAAAGGTGAGGTAGAGGTTGCGAAAAGTAAGAGTAGATTGGATGAGAGCAAGAGAAGCTCCATGAATTCAGTTGAAAGGAATTTTCGCCGAAGCACTATAATTCTCTAACTATAGTAGCTGGGACTACATCGAATAGGTGTAGGACTGTCATAGCTCGTAAGCTATGTTGAACTATCCAGTGGCCTGATGCGGTTATTGTAAAACACACTGTACTCACGTTTTGGTGTGTTTTTTTTTATGTCTATAGGGACCTCTATTTTGAGAGTTGGGGAATAATAAATAGAAAGGAATAATATCATGGGAAAACAAACGAAGTTAGGCTTATGGATACTAACGGCATTAGTCGTTGGAAATATGGTAGGTTCGGGTATCTTTATGTTGCCACGTTCACTGTCAGAAGCGGCAAGTCCGGCGGGTGTTATTCTTGCTTGGTTATTTACAGGAGCAGGGGTGTTAGTTACAGCGCTTGTGTTCGGGAATTTAGGAATGAGAAAGCCGAACTTAAATGGTGGACCACAAATTTATGCGAAAGAGCTTTTTAAGCCAAATTCTAGAGGCTCTGTTCTTTCTGGGTTTATGGCGACTTGGGGTTATTGGATTGGTAACTTAGCAGGAAATATTGCCATCATTACTACATTTGCTAGTTATTTATCAACGTTCTTTCCTATTTTAACGAGTCAAGCGGAGTTATTTACCGTTGGTTCTTTTACTTTAAAGGTTGGAAATGCATTAACTTTTGCGGTTTGTTCGATTTTATTATGGGGAACACACTTTATTATTTTACGTGGATTAGAAAATGCAGGGAAATTAAACTTTATGGCAACGGCGTCAAAAGTAGCAGGTTTCTTCATTTTCATTATTGTTGCGTTGTTTGCTTTTGAGGCTTCCCATATGCTTCCTATGGTTGAGCCGCGTTTCGATGAGAGTGGGGCAACGGTCGGGCTGATGGGTCAGATTAGTAACGCAGCAGTGGCTACCTTATGGGCATTTATCGGTGTGGAATCCGCGGTTGTTTTTGCGGGACGTGCGAAAAAGCAAATCGACGTCAAGCGTGCTACGATTCTAGGGTTATTCATTGCGTTAGCGATTTATATTGGTGTAAGTACATTAGTGATGGGCTTATTAAGCCAAGAGGCGTTAATCGCTTCAGACAAGCCATTAATTGATGCGATTGTTTCTGTGCTTGGACCTGTTTCTGGAAAAGTGTTAGCAGGTATTGGATTAATCAGCTTATTTGGTTCTACCATCGGTTGGGTGATGCTAAGTGCAGAAGTTCCATACCAAGCAGCCAAGCAAGGTCTGTTTTTACCTTCCTTCTTAAAGGAAAACGAGAAGAATATTCCGGTGTTATCAATGATTATCACAAACTCATTAGGACAGTTATTTATTTTCTCAACGATCTCAAATTCCATCTCTGCGGCGTTTGATTTTGTTATTTACATTGCAACCTTATCTTACCTGGTTCCATACTTCATTGCAGCTGTATTTCAGTTAAAGCTAGTGATGACAGGTGAAACGTATGAAGGCCAAGTAAGATCAAAAATGGTTGACGGTGTCATTGCTTTACTAGCGACCTTATATTCAGTATGGGTGATCTACGCGGGAACAGCCGACATCAAAACCTTCATGTTCGGTGTGGCTCTCCTTGCAAGTGGAATCTTCTTCTACGGCCCAGTAGCAAGAGCCCACAAACAAAAAACAGAAACCAAAAAAGCAGCCTAACGGCGGTGACAGACACCACAAAAAGACAAATGAGGCCAAAGTGTCCACGGAGGGTGTCTGTCACCGTGCGTGGACAAAAAGGGGTAAAGTGTCCTTCCCAGAAGGACACTTTACCCCTTTTGTTATTTAGTGCGCTAGTTCAGCGTGCGACTTTGTTTAGGAATTGCTGCGTTCTAGGATTGGTGGAGAGGGTGAAGATTTCTTCGGGTGTTCCTTTTTCAGCAATGACTCCTTGATCCATGAAGATGACTTGGTCTGCTACGTCTCTTGCGAACTCCATTTCATGGGTAACAACGACCATCGTCATGCCTTCTTCTGCAAGATCCTTCATGACTTTTAATACTTCACCAACCAGCTCCGGATCTAAGGCCGAGGTGGGTTCGTCGAATAATAAGACTTTCGGATCCATCGCCATTGCTCTGGCAATCCCCACGCGTTGCTGTTGGCCGCCTGACAGTTGGTGAGGGTACATCTCCGCACGGTCACTCAGTCCAACCTTGGCAAGTAAATCGAGAGAACGCTTTTTGGCATCCGTCTTTGATCGTTTTAACACCACGACTTGGCCTTCCATTATATTCTCAACAACTGTTAAGTGTGGAAAAAGGTTGTACGATTGAAACACCATGCCCGTTTGTTGACGGAAGAGGGTCATTTGAGTCGGTTTTAGCTTCGTTCCTGATTGAAACTGAAGTTCTTTTTCCCCAATCGTAATTGCCCCTTGATTTGGAATCTCCAATAAATTAAGACAGCGTAAAAGAGTCGTTTTCCCTGAACCAGATGGGCCAATAACAACAGCCGTTTTTCCCTTTTCAACCTCTAAGTTAATTCCTTTTAAAACGTCAATATCTCCAAAGCTTTTATATAAATTTTCTAGTTTAATCATAGCCAATACTCTCCCTTCCTACTTTGCTACGCTACGGTCAAAGCGACGTTCAAGCATGGATTGAGCATAGGACAGCACCGTACTAAACATTAAATAAATAAATGCTACTTCAATATACAGCCAAAGAGGTTCGTACGTAGCTGCAGCCACCTGTTGCCCTTTTTGAAACATCTCTGTCACAGTGATCGTTGCAGCGAGGGAGGTGTCTTTTACCAGGCTGATAAAAGAGTATTCTTCTTCCAAAGTTACAGTATGCAAATAGAGCTGGTAACCTTGGCGCTGTAGAGACGATCTATGGACCAGCAAGAACCACGAGTCATGTAGAGTGTACTCTTGAAGAACGAAAGGAACTTGGGATACCGGAAGGGCTCGTTCGGATATCAGTCGGAATCGAGGATACCGAAGATCTAATAGCTGATCTTGAACAAGCCTTCGCCCATCTAGAATCACAATTATCTTTAACGTTATAGGTTAAAAAGGGGAAATTCGTTATAATAGCTTCATATAGATAGTAGGAGTGACGTATGGATGTACCTAACAGTTAAAGAAACGGCTGAGTATTTATCGGTTTCCGTTCAGTATGTAGAAAATTTAATTTTACAGGGAAAAATCCGGGTGTTGCATGATCATGATGGTGCGCCCATGATTTACAAGGATCAATTCAAAACTCATTTTGAGCAGCTTGAAAAATATAAAAACCTCATCAAAGAGTTAGAAAACGAGCCCATTCCAGAAGACAGAGACATCAAGGATGAGGATTAAGTAGTAAAATGGGAGAATGAAAAAACATTCTCCCATCATTTGTATGTTTTTTATGATTTTTATGCAGTTGTCAATGAATAGGTAAGAAAGATTGACAGTAAAAATAATAGTAAAACAACTAACCAAAGGTATTTTCAAATACTTAAAAGGATAGGGATACCAGTACTTATCCTTTGCTATGGTAGAGTGATAATAAATTATCCTAACAAAGTTTTTGTTGTTGCATAAAAAAACGATAAAAGTTATAATGTTTTCATGTCAAAATATACTGAAAATTTAGAGTTGTGAGGTATTTGCTAGAGAAAGTTTTAATAAAAAATAAGACCATTATTAAGGGGGAAATGTAGTGAAAAAACTATCTTTATTATCGTTTTTGTTAGTGTTTAGTATGCTTTTGGCCGCTTGTGGAACAAACGATCAGAACAATGGATCTGATGAAGGAGCAAGCGAAGAAAAGAAAACATTGAGAGTCGTAACGGACGCAGCTTATGCACCATTTGAATACATGGATGGCGATAAAATTGTTGGATTTGATGTGGACTTCGTGAATGCAGTTGCGAAAGAAGCTGGCTATGAGGTTGAGATCGTACATGTAGGTTGGGAACCTGTTTTCGTAGAGTTAGAAGATAAAATTGCTGACTTTGCTGTATCAGCCATTACCATTAATGATGAGCGTAAAGAATCCTATGATTTCTCTCACGCATACTTCCTATCAACAAATAAAATTCTCGTTCCAGAGGGCAGTGATATTAAATCAGCTGCAGACTTAAAGGACAAGAAAGTAGCTGTTCAAAACGGAACAACAGGTCAAGAAGCAATTGAGAGTGTACTAGGACAAAACAATCCTAATATCAAAAAATTTGAAAATACGGTTCTAGCAATTATGGAGCTTAAAGGTGGCGGAGCAGACGCGGTTGTTGCGGATAACACGGTAGTTGAAGAGTACGCGAAAAATAACCCGGATGATAAGTTTGTTGTCGTTGAAGATGCGGACGCATTCGCAGCTGAGTATTATGGATTAATGTTCCCGAAAGATAGCGAGTTAACAGCAGAAATTAATGAAGCCATTAACGCGATCTATGAAAACGGAACATATGCAGAGATTTATAAAGAATGGTTTGGTTCTGAGCCGGACCTTGAAGATTTAAAAGCACAACAATAATTGGTTACTTGATTATTTAGGGCGTAACTCTTTTACATAGTGTTACGCCATTTTTTTCATCCTAGTAAAGGAGGAGTATGATGGACTTTCGTTTTGATCTCATCATGGACTATGCGCCATTGTTTTTAAAGGGAACCTTGCTTACCCTTGGTTTATCGCTCGCAGGAATTGTTATTGGAACAGCACTTGGTTTGGCCATTGGGTTAGGAAAAATGGTGAAAAACAAGTGGTTGTCACTACCTTTTGACTTATATATTACATTTTTTAGAGGAACTCCTTTATTTGTCCAGATTTTGCTCATTCACTTTGGTCTCGTTCCATTGTTTACAGGGAAGACGGAGCCAGTGACAGCGGCTATTCTTGCATTATCACTGAATGCAGCAGCATACATTGCAGAAATCTTCCGAGCTGGAATTCAATCGATTGACAAAGGGCAGATGGAAGCAGCTAGAACACTTGGTATGACTCATGTACAAGCTATGAGACACGTCATTCTGCCACAAGCGTTTAAGAGAATGATTCCTCCATTAGGAAATGAATTTATCGTACTTATTAAGGAATCCTCTTTAGCAGCGGTCATTGCGGCTCCAGAGATTATGTACTGGGGACGGGCTATGCAAGGACAATACTTCAAAGTTTGGGAACCGTATATTACGGTTGCAGTGATTTACCTCGTTATCACATTATCTTTGAGCTTCTTGTTAAACCGTCTTGAGAGGAGGTTATCAACAGAATGATTAAAGTAAGTAATCTAAAAAAATCATTTGGTACGAACGAAGTACTAAAATACATTAATGCTGAAATACAACCGCAAGAAGTGGTTGTGGTGATTGGACCATCTGGTTCAGGAAAGTCGACGTTTCTTCGCTGCTTGAATTTGTTAGAATCCGTAACCGACGGTCATGTATATATTGAAGGTGTCGACCTTACCGATAAAAGCGTGAATATTAATAAAGTAAGACAGAATGTAGGAATGGTATTTCAGCAATTTAACCTATTTCCACATAAAACAGTGATTGAAAATATTGTGATGGCACCAGTGAAGGTGAAGAAGGTCGATGAAGAAGTGGCTCGTCAAAAGGGTTTAGACCTTTTACGAAAAGTCGGTCTAGAAGATAAAGCTGATGCCTATCCTGATTCATTATCAGGTGGTCAAAAACAGCGTGTGGCGATTGCAAGAGCACTTGCAATGGAACCAAAAATCATGCTTTTTGATGAACCAACCTCTGCACTAGATCCAGAGATGGTCGGTGAGGTTCTAGAGGTAATGAAACAGCTAGCAAAAGAAGGCATGACCATGGTAGTGGTGACACATGAAATGGGGTTTGCTAGAGAAGTGGGCGATCGAGTCATCTTCATGGACGGCGGCTATATTGTGGAAGAAAATGTACCTGAAGAGCTGTTTACCAATCCGCAGCAGGAACGAACAAAATCATTTTTGAGTAAAGTACTGTAAAAGGATGTCACAGGACATCCTTTTTGCATAATTTGTTTTTATTGAGGCACAATAAGTTAAGACTCGTAGCTCAAAGAACAGAGCAACCTCTCGTATCCTTGATACGGGTAGCGTCGTTTATGAGTTAAAGTCCCATCGAGTCGGAAACACAGGTTCTAAGGGACCTGTGTTTTTTAATATCCCTTTACAAAATCTACAACATTAATCGGTGGCTTCTCACCATTTATATACTGTCGTAAGTTTGGCAAAAAGATATCTTCCACCACTCGACGGTCATAATATTCAGTTGAACCAGAAGTATGAGGAGTAACGATCACATTTTCCATTTCCCATAAAGGACTGTTCTCAGGGAGAGGTTCGACCTCAAATACATCTAATCCGGCCCCTGCGATTTCCCCGGTTTGAAGTGCCTGAATCAGATCCTCCTCCACCACAATTTCGCCACGACCAATATTAATGAAAAAGGAGTCAGGCTTCATGAGCTGAAATTGTTTCTTAGAGAATAATCCTTTTGTGTCCTTCGTTAAAGGGAGGGTAGAAACGACATAATCACATTGTGGAAGGACTGTCTCAAGTTCTGCTGTCGTGTACATTTCATCCACATGTTCCTCAGACAAATGGGAGTTCCTTACCCCGAGTACTTTCATTCCAAACGCCTTAGCGATCTTAGCTGTTTCCTTTCCAATGGCTCCGACACCGATAATACCAATCGTTTTTCCGTGGATCTCAAGCTTTAAGCCAGCATGATGCCAATGTTTTGAAGATTGATTTCGAACATAGGTATGAATATTCCGAGTAAGGGCAAGCATCAATCCGAAAATGGTTTCAGAAATGGGAAAGGCATGGACACCATTCGCGCTTGTCACTAGTACTCCGCGCTCATGAAGAGTGGGAAGAGGTAAATTATTCACACCGGCACTCCAAGTTTGCACCCATTTCAGAGTAGAGGAGTCTCCTAAAAGGTCTTTAATATCCTTTTTCCATCCTAAAATGATTTCAGCGGTAGGAATATGTTCTTTATAGATTTCTTTTCCCACAACAATTTCCCAGTCTGGTAAAACAGCTTGTATTTCGTTAACATATACTTGTTCCAGATTATGAGTAACGACAAGTTTTCTCAAAGAGTGGCACCTACTTTTTTGAAAATTTCGATATTCTAAATATAACATATAAAAGTAGTGACCCGCTAATCTGAGAAATATGATAAAGTAGTCTTTACATTCAAAAAGTCAGCAGTAAGGTGATAAAAGTGGAGAAAAAGCAAGTCGTGTACGACATTATGGAAGTATGTTTATTAGCAGGGAGAATCATGCTCCAAAGCGGGGCTGAAACATACCGAGTAGAAGACACAATGGAGAGAATCGCTCGAGCCTTTGGAGTTAGAGAGGCCCATTGTTTTGTCACACCAACAGGCATTATTTTTTCAATTGAAAGCACAGAGCCTACCAAAACAAAGCTTGTGCGCATTACAGAAAGAACAACGGATCTTCATAAAGTGGCTTTGGTAAACGGGGTTTCTCGTCGGATAACGAGTGGAGAGCTTGATATAGAGGATGCTTTTCGTGCGTTAACAGAGGTAGAGGAATCCCAATTAACGTATTCAACTACTATTCAAATCCTTGCAGCAGCAATGGCGAGTGGTTGCTTTTTAATTATGTTTAATGGTAGCTGGAACGATTTTCTGCCAGCCTGTCTAACAGGTGGGCTTGGGTTTACGAGTGTGATGTACTTTCACAGAATGGTCCCGATTAAGTTTTTTTCTGAGTTTATTGGTTCGATTATTATTGGTATTCTTTCCTTTTTATTTGTTCATATGGGTATAGGTGTAGAGTTAGATAAAATTATCATCGGATCTGTCATGCCGCTCGTTCCGGGTTTACTTTTAACCAATGCCGTTAGAGACTTAATGGCGGGACATTTGGTTTCAGGTATATCTAAAGGGGCAGAAGCGTTACTAACCGCTTTTGCGATCGGGTCAGGCATTGCTGTTGTATTATCATTTCTTTAAAAGGGGCGATAAGCCAATGTACATTCTTCAACATCTGCTATTTAGTTTTTTGGCCGCCGCCGCTTTTGGTATTATTTTTAACGCTCCTAAAACTTCCTTAATTCAATCCGGTTTTGTTGGGATGCTTGGATGGATTATATATATTCTCTTTACGATGAACGGTGCTGATGCAGTGAATGCTACGTTAGTGGCATCCTTCGTGATTGCTGTGGCCAGTCAGGTGTTTGCTAAGCTGTATCGAACGCCGATTATCATATTTATCGTTGCTGGAATCATCCCGCTTGTTCCGGGCGGAATGGCATATGATGCAATGCGAAACTTTGTTGAAAATGACTATAATATTGCGTTAGCCCTTGCGGCAAAAGCTTTCTTGATTTCAGGGGCGATTGCGATGGGAATCGTTTTTTCAGAAGTAATTAATCAGCTTATTCGAAAGACAGCCATCATCAGAAAGAGCTAAGACTGATTCAAGGATTTGCCAAGTTGGAATCCGAATGTCCCCTTCTCTTTTTGCTTACCCTATCAATAGGGGAGGTGTGATACCATGGCACAAGACGTTTTATGTGAAGTCAGTAATTGTGTGTACAACGAAGAAGGAATGAAGTGTGCGGCAGAGCAAATCTTCATTGTAAGCCATCGCGGTAAAGAAGCGGATACGAGCCGTGAAACAGATTGTAAAACATTCGAACCTGAAGGATTATAAGAATAAAAAGACAGCGCGAGCGAGCGCTGTCTTTTTATTTGCGTAAAAATAGAGATTTCGGAATTTCCTACCAAATCAGCATAATTCACCCACAAGTAACAAATGATATACAAAAGTGGCATGAGAGTTAATTTTTATCGGATAAGGATGATTGCTGTTGGTAACCTTTTTGTTTACTTTCTTATTGCTAGCCTCTATCGGAGTGATTACCATGTTTGATCTATATTTATATGAACGTTCGTTAATGTCAATTTTAAATGCAAATATTTTCTTTGAAAAAGGGACAAGTCAATGGATGTTGTTTGTGAATTTAATAGCCGGATTGATCTACGGTATGGTGGTAGATTATCGGTTTAGGAAAAGTAAAAAATCAAGTAAACCGTCATGAAAAATATACTTGTCGAGAAGTTGTCCCTTTGGCAATTATTTATATTGATTTTTATTTTTGAAATTGGAAGTGCGGCCGTAATAAGTCCGGGGAATGATGCAAACCAGGATGCTTGGATTGCGATTGGATTAGCCATGTTCTTTGGGTTGGGGTTAGCCTTGATGTATTATTTTATGCTCTCAAGGTTACCGGGAAAAAATCTCTTTGAAATTTTCCAGTTTTGCTTTGGAAAGTGGTTAGGCAATTTATTCACTTTACTGTATATTATGTACTTTCTTTATATTGCTTCCCGTGTTCTTCGCGACTTTTGTGAACTGATAGTTTCATTTATTTTTGACGAGACGCCGATTGAGTTTATAGCGATAACCATGTTACTCGTGATTATGTATATGTTGTATTTAGGAATTGAGGTAATGGGAAGAACCAGTGAAGTGTTCATGCCCTATTTTTTCTCCTTTATCATTATCATCGGTATAGCTATTTTTATCTCGGGTGAAATGGAATTTGAAAATTTGTTTCCGATTCTCGGCGATGGATTTAAACCGGTGATGAAAGCTGTTTTTCCACAGCTATTAACTTTTCCTTTTGGAGAATTAATTGCTTTTACGATGATTATCCCGTACACATCGAAATTTAAAAAAGCAAAAAAAGTAACTCTGCTTGCTGTTATGGCAAGTGGAGTCATGCTTATTTACAATGCTATCTTACAAATTACCACTCTTGGTGTAGAGGCGAGAGCAAGATCGAATTTTCCTCTGTTATCGTCGGCTCGGGAAATATCATTATTAGAGTTTATTGAACGGGTCGATCTCATCGTTGTTTTCATCGTTATGTTTGGAATTATTGTTAAAGTAAGTGTGTTTTTCTATGGAGCATTAAAAGGATTAGAGCTCATAAGCAATCGACCCTATCGGATGTACGTGGTACCGATTGGAACGATTATTGCATTTATCTCAGTGAAAATTAGTAATAATTTTGCTGAACATATTGAAGAGGGTCTAATCGTCGTTCCATTGTTTATGCATGTCCCGTTTCAATTATTTTTTCCGCTGATGGTCCTACCAATTCTCCTATGGAAAACAAGAAAGAGCAAGGAGGAAAGAAAATGAGTTTGTTCAGTTCATTGTTTTCAAGAAAAAAGAATAAGAACAACGGAAAACCAACAGAGGAAGAGCTTTTTGAACAGCAGGATGTACCAAAGCAATATTATAATCAAGTGGAAAAAAATAAAAAGCTTTTAGAAGAGCTGTTCAAGGGAACCTTTGACTTTAAGTGTGAACTCATTAAAATTGGAGGACAGAAAGCTTATATAACGTATTTAAGCACCATGACTGACAAAAATGAGCTGTCAAATCGAGTCATTCAGAGTGCAACTAATCATCCAAACGATAGTTCATTCAGTAATATGATTGAAATGAGAGAGCTTTATTTTCCTTCGATTGATTATAAAGTGGCGGAAAACTTTCATCGAGTGGTATGGGGGATATTAAACGGGGAAGCAATCATTATGGTCGATGGGTACTCTGAAGCACTTTCATTAGGGATTGGATTGCCAGAGCAACGGGCCATTTCAGAGCCTAGCACACAGACAATCATTCGTGGACCGAAGGACGGTTTTGTAGAAGGATTGCCAGTTAATCTGTTATTAGTCAGAAAGCGCCTGAAAAATCCTCGACTTAAGTTTGAAATTTTCCAAATGGGGAGGGATTCAAAAACCAATGTGGCACTTGGGTATATTAATGACATTGCCAATGAAGATCTCTTAAGAGAAGTAAGAAAACGATTGAATCAGATCGATGTAGGTGCCTTACTGGATTCAGGAAATGTCGAAGAATTTATTGTCGATAAAACCCTTACTCCCTTTCCACTCGTGTATAACACCGAACGACCTGATAGTATTTGCGGACACTTATTAGAGGGGAAAATGGCCATATTTGTAGATGGTAGCCCCTTTGTATTAACGGTACCCACTCTATTTATTGATTTTTTTCAGGCAACCGAGGATTATTATCAGCCATTTATTATGCCAAGTTTTATTAGGATCGTTAGATATTCGTCTTTCATGATTGCCCTTTTATTTCCATCCTTATATGTTGCTATTTCCACCTTTCACCATGAACTTATGCCCACACAGTTATTGATTAGTGTTCAAGCACAACGGGAGGGTGTACCATTCCCGGCTGTTATTGAAATCATGATTATGGAGCTTTCCTTTGAAGTGTTGAGAGAAGCTGGAGTACGGATGCCAAGGGTGGTTGGGCAAACTGTTTCTATTGTTGGGGCACTCGTTATAGGGCAAGCGGCTGCAGAGGCGGGGCTGGTGTCAAATGTTCTCATTATTGTCGTCGCTTTTACCGCTATTGCTAGCTTTGTATCACCTATCTATAGCTTTTCTATTGCCACGCGCTTGCTCCGTTTTGTTGTTATTTTTATCGCGGCCTTTATCGGGTTATATGGTGTTCTATTATTTTTAATCGTTATGGTTATTCATTTAGTCAGTCTTCGGTCCTTTGGTATTCCCTATTTGGCACCAGTGGCACCGTTTCAACCAAGAAATCAGGATGATGTATTTGTTCGTGTGCCGATATGGTTAAATAAAAATCGACCTTCGTATTTATATCCAAAATCACCTGTCAGAAGTGAAGAAAATAATCAGCCAAGTCCTCCAGACCAACCATTAGGAGGACAAAAATGAAAATCAAACATGCATTATCCATATTGGGATGTGTCGTTATGTTAGCCGGCTGTTGGGATCGAATTGAATTGAACGATGTTTCCATTGTCACAGGGCTTGCGGTTGATGAGGGAAAGAACAGTAAATACAGATTAACCATCGAGATCGTGAATGCAGCTCAATTTTCAAAAAATCAAATGGGTGGGCAGGCTACTCCGGCCTTAACTTACTCACTTGAAGGAAATTCGGTATCTGAGCTTCTCCATAAAATGAATATTGGAATGACAAGACGATTAATTTTTTCACACACGAGGGTTTTATATATCAGTGAAGAAATTGCAAAGAAAGGGATATTGGAATTTATTGATTATCTTGATCGAAGTGGTCAGTTTCGTAATGACTTTAACATCATGGTAACAAAAGGTGAAAAAGCAGAAGAATTTGCAAAGGTGACATATCCCACCCAAAAGGTTCCATCTTTAAAAATACACAGACAAACACAATCTTTTAATGAAGAGTGGGGAGGAGACCCGGGAGTAAGACTGACCGATTTTATTTCCGCTTTAACATCCAAGGGTCGCAATCCTGTATCAGCTACATTAGTGCTTACAGGGGACCCCAAAAAAGGAGCAAGCTCTGAAAATAATATGAAGACGGAAATGGATGCGCTTGTAGAAATGGATGGGATGGCTGTTTTCCGAGACGACCGATTAGTTGGATATTTAAGTGTGGACGAAACAAGAAATTACTACTGGACGCAAAAGCTAAAGAAAACCAGTATGAGTATACCTTGTTCGGGCGAGGAAAAAAAACCTGAGGATGAAAGGTATATCGCTGTAACTGTGACAGAAACACATAACAAACTAAAAGTCGATTTCGAGAATGGCAAGCCTGTTTTAAAGGTGATAATCAATGGTGAAACAAGAATTGAAGCCACTCAATGTATGAATGATTTGACCAAAATTGGAACATACGAGGATTTTGAAAAGAAAATCAATCGTTATGTAGCAAACGATATAAAGGAAACAATCAAGAAAGTTCAAACAGAGTTTGGTGTTGATATATTTGGTTTTGGAGAGGCATTGAATCGTCAACATCATAAAGAGTACAAAAAAGTGGAAGATCACTGGGATGAAGTATTTGCACAAGCTGACGTAGAAGTTGATACCAATCTTCATTTAAGAAGATCTGGTGTTAGAGGGAAAACCTTTATTACAGAAATTCCAAGAGAATAGACATTGTGGGGTCTTTCCGCTAGTATTTATATAGGTTTATAAGAGAAGAGCTGAAATAGATCAGCTTTGATTAAAGGAGAAGCATATGAGTACGACAATTGTAAACGAGCTACAGCCATTTATACAAGATGTATGGACAAAAGAAGGATTTAAGGAGTTAACGAGTGTTCAGACAAAAGCCGTTCCTTTTATCGTAGAAGGGAAAGATGTGATAGCGGAGTCACCAACAGGGACGGGAAAAACACTAGCGTATCTTCTACCGGTATTAAATAAAATTGATCCAGAGAAACGAACGATTCAAGCAGTCATTATGGCTTCCTCGCAGGAGCTTGTTATGCAAATCCTTTCTGAGATCCAAAAATGGAGTGAAGGAAGCGGAATTCGTTCTGCCTCTTTTATCGGAGGAGCAAACGTCAAGCGCCAGCTCGAAAAGCTAAAGAAACAGCCCCATATTATTGCGGGAACCCCTGGACGGATGATGGAACTGATTGCACAAAAGAAAATCAAAATGCATGAGGTAAAAACGATTGTACTGGACGAAGGTGACCAGCTTTTAACAAAGGAGCATCTACAGACAGTAAAGAATATTGTAAAATCCTCTCAGGCGGATCGCCAAGTGGTTCTATTTTCAGCGACTCTTCCGGAGCATTCTGTGACTTTAGCGAAGGAATTAACGAAGGATGCTGAGGTTATTAAAGTAACAAAAGATGAGACGATTGAGTCTGGTAGGGTTGACCATGTGTATTTTGCTGCGGAACAACGCGATAAAATTAAGCTGCTTGAAAAAATATCGCGCTTGGAAGAGGTAAGTGTCCTAGTATTCATTAAAGATATCGGAAACCTGAATGTAGTATCAGAAAAGCTTGCCTTTCAACATGTAAAAGCATCTGTTTTACATAGTGATTTAAACAAGGACAAACGTAAAAATGCTTTGAAGGATTTTCGAACAGGCAAGGTGAATATGCTGCTTGCTACGGATGTTGCAGCAAGAGGGTTAGACATAAAAGGCATCACACATGTGGTTCATTATGATTTCCCTAGAGATATTGAGCAATATGTACATCGATCAGGACGTACAGGAAGATTTGGTGCAGAAGGTACGGTTATTTCTTTAGTAAATGAACGTGAGGAAAGAGATTTAAAGAGATTTTCTAGAGAGTTAAAAAAGGGTGTTGTAAAAAAGGTGTTTTTTAAAGGTCAAATGGTGGATGCGGATTCAAGAAAGTAAGATGCAAGGAGTGGGAGGAATTCCCACTCCTTGTTGTATAATAAAGCTATATTTTAAAAAAAGGGGTTGGAGGAATGGAGAGTCCACGTTTACATAAAGCTTATGAAGAATGGCTTGAAGAAGCAACGATCGATCTAATTCAGGAAAAAATGGCTTCTGGTGAGTTGACTTCAAAAGATCATTCACCGGAACTGCTTATAGTGAACCAACTCTAATTAAGCTTGGTTTTGCGTTTGAGCAAGCCACCAAGCACAGAAAACCTCCAGTTTTCGAATAAGGTGTGGGCTTGCTTCTCATACTACTTATGTAAGTATCCTCTTTTTAAAAGGAGATGTTTTACATGGGAAGAACAAAGCTTGGAAATGCCAATGCACAGCGTAATAACAACAGAAAGCAACCACAAACGAGCTCAGAGCTTGTTGAGTTTACAACAACAGAAAAAAAGGACATTCACCGTAATCGTCCGACGAATCAATAACAAAAGAACTGGCCGAATTGCTTCGGCCAGTTTTTAATCCAATTCCACTTTTTTAAGTGGTTTATTCGCAGGACCTTCTACGACTTCCCCATCATAAGAAAAACGTGATCCGTGACAAGGGCAATCCCATGTACGATCTCCGTGATTCCATTCCACCTCACAGCCTAGATGAGTACAGGTTGTGTCTACCAGATGCAGGCAGCCCTCGTGATCGCGATAAGCACCGGCACGCTCGCCTTTCACCATCACCACTGCTCCTTCATCTACCTCCACCTCACCTGGTTCTTTCCCTACATACTCAAGCTTTCCTTTTACCAAATGCTTTGCAACGTCTGCGTTAATCTTAATGAATTTTTTGATATCCGGATCGGAATCGAATCGTTGAGGAGCATAGAAATCTCGGTACACATTCTCTTTCCCGAGTATCGTATCTGCTAGGACAAGTGCTGCCTGCGTCCCGTTCGTCATGCCCCATTTACGGTAGCCCGTAGCAATTTGAATATTGGAATTTTTCTCCGTAACCGGTCCAATATAAGGGATTTTATCTAATGTAATCAGATCCTGAGCAGACCAGCGGTACTTGTACTCTTTAATACCGAATACATCATGAGCAAACTCCTCTAGCGCCAAATAATGCTTCATGGTGTCCACCCCTTGTCCAGTTTTATGACCGTCACCACTAACAAGAACAAGCTGTTCTCCATTCTCTAGAGGGGTAGACCTTAACGAGCGAGTAGGTGAGTCGGCACTATAAAACATGCCACCAGGAAACTCTTTTTGCGTGGTTACCGCAACGATATAAGAGCGTTTCACTTCAAGGCGAGTAAAATAAAAACCATTTTTATCCACAAACGGGAAATGAGACGCTGCAATGACATGATCGCAGGATACTTTTTTCCCGTTTCTTAAAACCACCTGAGGCTGAGAGCCTTCCTCTACATCTGTAGCGGTTACATTTTCGTAAACAACTCCACCAGCTTCAATAAATTTACGTAAAAGTACATTCAAGTACTTGAGTGGATGGAACTGGGCCTGATCAGGCATGACAAGAGTAGACATGGATTTAATATTAAAAGGGAGGCTTTCTTCTGTTAACTCCCCACGAATGCCAAGCTTACGATAGGCATCCGCCTCTTCTTCCACCGTATAGGCTTTTTCCTCTGAAACGGCATAAATAATAGCCTCTTGGGTTGAAAAATCGCACTCGATGCTATGTTCTTTTACCATTTGATTGATAAACTCAAGAGCGTCAGCAGAGCCCTGATAATACATTTTCGCTCGTTCTTCGCCAAAATTTTGGAGCAATTCATTATATATTAATCCATGCTGAGCTGTTATTTTTGCCGTCGTATGACCGGTCGTTCCATTTAGAACCCTCCCAGCTTCAAGAATGGCAACTTTTAAGCCTTCCTTAGCTAATAGATATCCCGCTGTGATACCGGTAATTCCCGCTCCAACAATAGCCACATCCATATGGATATCCTCGATTAAAGAATTGTAAATCGGTAAATCCATGTCTCTCCAGTAAGGCTCTGGAAAGCGGGGCATTTCATAGTCCTTCATAGACATAGCCGTTCCTCCTCAAATCTTCTAGATGAACATAATTTTTCCAATTGAGATAGAAATATGTATCGAAGAAAGGACAATTTTCCAAGCGAACCATTTGGTTTTGCACATACTAAAAGAAACCGAACTTAAGGAGAGTCAGCCATGCCTGAATTACCAGAAATGGAGACATACCGGTATTTTTAAATTAAGTACGGGAGACAGCTTACTGCTGCACTTAATGCTTGGCGGGTGGATGTATATAGGAAGTGAAAATGACCAGCCAAACCGAACCAAACAGGTGATTCTTTCCTTTGGGGAAATGGAGTTGTATTTTATTGGGTTAAGGCTGGGCTATCTGCATCTTTTAACAGAAGGGGAGCTTGAAAAGGAGCTGTCTGATTTAGGTCCTGAACCGTTGAATGGCCATTTAACGTATAAAGCCTGGCTTGATTTAATCGGGGAAAAGAGAGGACGGCTTAAAATCACTCTTCTTGATCAGCAATTTATCGCAGGAATTGGGAATTGTTATTCGGATGAAATATGCTTTGGTGCCAGGCTCATGCCTACCAAACAAGCAGATACCTTAGATGAGGGAATGCAAAAGGATCTTTATGATGCGATTCAGTCCGTACTTCAGCGGGCACTAGGGTTTGGTGGCTATATGGACCAGCCTTTATATAAAGGCGATACCTTTACCGGGGGATATAATAATCATTGCTTTGTGTACGATCGTGAAGGGGAGTCGTGTGGGAGGTGTGGAGAAACGATTTGCTTTGAAGAGGTATCCTCAAGAAAATGTTTTTATTGTCCAGGTTGTCAAAGGGAATAAGAAAAGTGGCCCGGGAGAGATCCGAGCCACTGATTTCTATTCTTCTTTTGGAGCGGGATCAATTCGATGTGCATCCTCTGAATCAAGTGCGGCTCTTAGATAATAAATAAACACACCACCAACAATTCCTAAGCAAATAGCGAATCCAACGGTTGTTACCCACATCAAACCCATGGAAATCCCTCCTTTACA
Source organism: Robertmurraya beringensis (assembly GCF_042433785.1). Classification (NCBI taxonomy): domain Bacteria; kingdom Bacillati; phylum Bacillota; class Bacilli; order Caryophanales; family Bacillaceae; genus Robertmurraya; species Robertmurraya beringensis. The sequence goes on from NZ_JBHLUU010000123.1 coordinate 73,521, forward strand.
CACTATATGAAGGGGATCATAAATCTTTTCCGGTTTGGAAACATTCTCCTTGATTTTTTTAGAGGAGGAAGATGAATTCTATAATTGTTAGGAGGTGGTAAATATGCTTAAAAAGCTATTCTTAGGAATTGCTCTATTATTGTCATTGGTGGTTATCCCGACAAACTCGTTCGCACAACAAGTGTATACGGTCCAACCGGGAGATAGCTTATGGAAAATTGCTGTTCGCTATCAAGTGGGATTGTCAGAGATCATCCAAGCAAACCCTCAGTTTAAAAATCCGGCATTAATCTATCCAGGACAAAAGGTTAACATTCCAGATTTTGATGCAACAAAGTCAATTGAAAATCAGGTGGTGCAATTGACGAATCAAGAACGTGCTAAGTATGGGTTAAAGCCTCTGGTAGCGGACTGGCAACTAGCACGAGTGGCACGTTACAAATCAGCTGACATGAGAGACCGAAACTATTTTTCTCACACCAGCCCTACATACGGATCGCCATTTGATATGATGAAAAACTTCGGAATCTCGTACCGTAGTGCAGGAGAAAACATTGCAGCCGGTCAGCGTACAGCGCAAGAGGTAGTGACAGCATGGATGAACAGCGAAGGTCACCGCAAAAACATCCTGAGCTCAGGCTACACGCATATTGGTGTTGGTTATGCCCAAGGCGGATCAAAGCAGCATTACTGGACACAAATGTTTATTTCGAAGTAGGGCAAGTCGGGGGAAACTCCGGCTTTTTTTATTTGGAAACCTCCTCACCATCCACAACTAAAATGACGAGTTTTCCTCTTACAACCCCACTCAAACCCGCGATTTACCACCAGTCCTATCACTCTCTAAGCCTCAAGTCGTATATGAAAATCAAGCTTAAGCTCGTTATGAGAAGTTCGAAATCTAGGTAAGATGATATCAAGAAGGGAGGCAACAACAAATGAAAAAATTCGGGTTGCTTTTAATTGGAGGCATTGCAGCGTTAGTTTTATTAGCAAATCTTGGTCCACTGGTAGGGTTAGTGGTCAGCGTGGCGATTCTGTACTTTGTGTTTAAGCAGTTTTTAAAGACAGATTCGACGGGGATGAAAATCGGGTTAGGTATCTTAGGATTCATTCTCCTGATGGCATCGATCTCTAACGCACCGGCGATCGTAGGAATTGTCGCTGCATATATTCTTTATGTTGTTTATAAAAAATTTAACGAAACCAAAGTGAAAGAAACCGTTTCAAATGACCCTTTTCAAAACTTTGAAAATCAATGGTCTGAACTAAATAAAAACTAATTTTAAAAAGAGGAGAGATATTTATGTCAAACTTATTTACTCGATTAAAAAACACGATTGTAGCGGATTTAAATGAAGCACTAGAAAAAAAGGAAAATAAAAATCCGATTGCCATGCTGAACCAGTATTTACGTGAATGTGAAGTGGAAACAGAAAAAGTAAGAAAGCTAGTTGAAAGACAATATACGTTGCGTGATGGGTTTACTCGTGAGTTGAAGCAAGCGCAGGAACTGGCTGAAAAAAGAAAATACCAAGCAGAAGTAGCACAACATGCAGGTGAAACGGAGCTTTACACATTTGCAAGTGCAGAGCAACTTCAATACGAAGAGAGAGCCGCACGATTAAGCGAATCCCTTCGATACACAGAAAATCAATTGCAAGAGCTAGAGCAAAAATACGAGGAAATGAAGCATAAGTTGAAGGATATGCATATTCGCCGCATGGAACTAATGGGGAGAGAAAATCTATCTCGTGCGCATTATCAAATGAATAAAGTGCTAGACAGTGACAACCTCTCGAACCAATCCGTTTCGCGCTTTCAAGAAATTGAGTCATACCTTGATCGAATGGAAGAGAAAGTAAATACTTCCTATTACAGAAACACCATCGATGCCCGCATCGACAAACTAGAAAAAGAAATGAAAAAAGAAGAAGCTACTACTTTATAAAAAAAACTGGTATTGTAAAAGGTGGAGATTAGAAGGCGTAGTACATACGCCTTCTATAGGTCTATATATGACAGGAGAGGAGGAATCACACATGGTAGGAAAAAAGAAGAGTGATCTTCTCAGCTGGGCCGTGATGTTTGGAATTGTATTGTTATTACTTGAAGTCACTTTCTTTAATCGTGGACTGATCTTCTCCCTCCTTGTTGCATCAGGAATGATCTATATTGGGAGGAAGCGCCAGCCAAGAACATCAGGCAAGTTCTTATTTTGGGCAGGAACGATCTTCTTTATTTTAAGTGTATTTAATATGATGACTATTAAAGTCTTTTTGTTTGGGATATTGGGATATTTAATTTTTCAATTTGCCAAGTCCAAGCGTTCCCCAGAAAAAATACAGCCTGAGGTAGTCGAAGCACAATCGAGTCCTCCACAAACAGAAACGATCGTAAAGAAAACGCCCTTATTTGATAATACTTTTTTCGGTGAACAAAGAACGAAAGACCATGTATATGAGTGGAATGATATTAATATACAAACGGGAATCGGTGACACGATCATCGACCTAAGCTATACCGTTTTACCAAAAGGTGAGACGATTATATTTGTACGAGGATTAGTCGGGAATATTCAGATTCAAGTTCCATACGATGTTGAGGTTTGTGTGAATCACAGTGTTCTTGCTGGCTCTAGTAATATATTGAATGTAACAGGAGATAAGCTATTTAATCAGCGACTGCATGTGCAAACGAGCGAGTATGAGAAAGCGGATCAGAAGGTGAAGATATTCACTTCAATGCTGGTGGGTGACCTCGAGGTGAAGCGAGTATGAGTATCGTACAACGCCAAATTGTGTGGGGCATTACGCTCTCTCTACTAGTCTTTATCTTTTTATCGGTTTCTTTTTTCATGGCTTTTCCAGTCTACAATTGGTCAGAGTTATGGGAACGTGATTTAATGGATATCCCATTTATCTTTTTCCTTCCAAGCGTAAGTATTGCGATTGGAATTTTGTTTGGTTTGGGATCGGGGTTTTATTGGCGAAAACAGATGCAAACGATTGATGATCTTCTTCACGAAGTGGAGGAAGGGCGCGAAAGTCAGATGGAGAATGGGATTTCCTATGAACCGATTGTCCACAGAGTTCGGAAAATCCAGAAGCAAATTGCTGACCAGGCGAAAGCGTCACAGAAGCTTGCGAATGAGAAGGCAGAGGATCAAGAAAATCGGATTCAAGAAATTATTTCTCAAGAGCGCAATCGCTTAGCTAGAGAGCTCCATGACTCCGTAAGTCAACAGCTCTTTGCCGCTTCGATGATGATGTCGGCTATCAATGAGACCAAGCAGGTGGAAAGTGAAGACCGAGAAGCAAAGCAAATGAAGATGGTTGAAGAAATGATTCATCAGTCTCAATTGGAAATGAGAGCGCTTCTTCTCCATTTACGTCCAGTGCCGTTAAAAGGAAAAACACTTCAAGAAGGAATCGAAGAGCTATTAGTCGAACTATCACAAAAAGTAACGATGGAAATAGGATGGAAGGTAGAGGAGTTTCCTCTGGATAAAGGAGTGGAGGATCACCTCTTTCGAATCCTTCAGGAATCTGTTTCGAACATTCTTCGTCATTCAAAGGCGAAGGAGCTGGAGGTTTTGCTCATCCAACGAGACAATTTTATCATTATGAGGGTAGTGGATGATGGAGTTGGCTTTGATGTGGAAGAATCAAAAGCTGGTTCGTATGGACTTCAAAATATGTATGAACGTGCCGTTGAAATTGGTGGAACGTGTAAAATTATTAGTGTAAAAGATAAAGGTACCCGTCTAGAAGTGAAGGTCCCGTTGATGAGGAAGGGTGAGAGCAATGATTAGAGTCGTGTTTGTGGATGACCATGAGATGGTGAGAATTGGAGTTTCTTCGTATTTATCGGCACAGCCAGATATTGAGGTTGTAGGTGAAGCGGATAACGGAAAAGCAGCGATACCAATGGTACTAGAATTAAGGCCAGATATCGTATTAATGGATTTAGTGATGAAGGAAATGGATGGCATTGAAGCAACACGTCAAATCATTGCAGAATGGCCCGAGGCAAAAATCATCATTGTGACAAGCTTTTTAGACGATGAAAAAGTATACCCAGCACTTGAGGCGGGGGCAACGAGTTATATGTTAAAAACCTCAAAGGCTAGTGAAATAGCTAATGCGGTACGTGCCACCTATCATGGGCAGTCGGTTCTTGAACCTGAGGTGACAGGCAAAATGATGATGAAAATGCGTCAAAAAAATGATGTAGCACCGCATGAGGAGCTTACCTCACGAGAAATGGAAATCCTCTTGTTGATGGCTGAGGGAAAAAGCAATCAAGAAATTGCGGATGACTTGTTTATTGCTCTAAAGACGGTAAAAACGCATGTGAGTAATGTGTTAAGCAAGCTTCAAGTACAAGATCGAACTCAAGCCGTGATTTACGCATTCAAACATGAGCTAGTAAAGTAAATATTTACATATATTTCTTGCTTTTCAGCTCAGGAATGAATATGATGAAGATAACTGAACTGAAACGGAGGTGGAAAGAGATGAAAAATACTGTTTTGATGCGCGGATTCTGGATGGACTATACGTATATCGTCCGTGCAATTTTTGCTGGTTTTGCAAACAACGGGAGAAGTCTGCCCTTTTTTAGCAATTCCATAGCAAACTAAACAGTGAAACATCTCTTTTCCACAAATAATGAATGGATGAAAGAGGGCTTTCCGCGCTCTTTTTTCGTACACATTTTTCGTGCCATGGGATTTTTCCCATGGTTTTTTTGTATATAAAAAACTCCGGAGGTTCGTTAAATAATGATTACTTTAAGCGTAAATTCCATTAGCCAAAATGTTTGGTGGGAACACCATTTTTGAAAATTTATCACTTGAAATACATGAAGGAGATCGTGTCGGACTCGTTGGTCGAAACGGGAGTGGAAAAACGACTCTTTTTAAGTTATTAGCTGGAGAAGACATACCAGATAGTGGCCAAATTCATTGGAGAAAAGGGACGACAATTGGATACTTAGAGCAAATTCCTGTTTTCCAAAGTGAAATAACGGCCTTAGATGTGTTAAAAACGGCATTCGCCTCATTGGTAGAGATGGAGACGCAAATGAAAGAGCTTGAGGTGAAGATGGCGAGTCCGAATCTTTCTGCAGAGGAGCTTGAAAGATGCATAGAAAAATACGGACAGTTACAGGATCAATATACACTTTTAGGCGGATACGAAATGGATGCTAATATCGATCGCATCTCAAATGGCCTTTCTATTCAATACCTCTTAGATTAATCGTTTCAGTCACTAAGTGGAGGGGAGAAAACAAAGATTGGCTTAGCGCAACTTCTGTTAAAGCAACCGGATCTTTTATTACTCGATGAACCAACGAATCATTTAGATTTGATGTCAGTCGAGTGGCTGGGACAGTTTTTAAAAGAGTATAAAGGTACGGTTGTTATAGTGTCTCATGACCGATACTTTCTCGATGATGTGGTGACCAAAATGCTTGATTTAGAGGATGGGGAGATTACTTCGTATATAGGGAATTACTCGGTCTTTGTGAAGGAGAAGGAGGAGCGCCTCTTAAAGGAATTTCAAGCATACGAAGAACAGCAAAAAAAGATTAAAAAAATGAAAGAAGCCATTAAAAGACTACGTGAGTGGGCCAATCGTGCCAATCCGCCGAATGAAGGGCTTCATAAGCGTGCGCGTAATATGGAAAGAGCGCTCGAGAGAATGGAGAAGCTGGATCGGCCTATTCTGAATCGCAAAAAGATGAATTTGGAGATGGAGGTAGCCGACCGAAGTGGCAAGGATGTGGTGGTCATAAAGGGGGTAAATAAATCCTTTGGGCAGCATTTGCTATTTCAGGATGTGCATCTCCACATTCAATTCCGTGAAAGGGTGGCCATGGTTGGTGAAAATGGGACGGGAAAATCCACGCTTATTAAAATGCTTCTCGGGCAAGAGCAGGCGGATAGCGGAGAAGTAAAGATTGGAAGTAATGTGAAAGTCGGGTATCTTTCACAGCATATTTTTCCTAATAAAAAGGACGAAACGGTGATCGAACTATTTCGAGATGAAATAAAGGTAACAGAAGGAGAAGCCAGACATATTCTTGCCCGCTTTCTATTTTATGGTCACAGCGTGTTTCGCAAGGTATCTCAGCTAAGCGGTGGGGAAAAAATGCGACTTCGTCTGGCACAGATGATGTATCAGGATTTGAATTTTCTCATCCTTGATGAGCCGACCAATCACTTAGATATTGAATCCCGTGAAGTTTTGGAAGAAGCGCTAGAAGAATTTAATGGAACGATTCTGGCTGTATCGCATGATCGTTACTTTTTAGATAAGCTTTTTGATCGGATTTATTGGATTAAAGACAAAAGACTGCATCAGTTCGCAGGAGGTTATCTATGGGCGAGACAGAAACTGTTAGACATGCAGCCTCCAAAAATGGAAACACCACAAGCCTCCCTTAAAAAAACGAGGGTGACAGAAACTGTTAAAAAGGCAAGTACGGTGACGATAGATGAAATCGAGAGCAGGATAGAAAAAATCGAAGCTCATTTAAAAGAATTAAACGAAAAGCTTCAGTTGGAAGAGGAGCTCTCTATGATTCAAGAGCTTTACAGTGAAAAAGAAACTCTTGAGAGCCATGTGGAAGAACTTTATTCCCAGCTAGAGGAGTTAGCATAGGAAGGTATTACGATTTCGAGTGAATAAGTATAAATTGACATATAAAATAGCGTGAGTATTCACGCTACTTTTCTTTTAAACAAAGGATTTTAGTTTAATTGGCATTCGATACTATCGATTAGACTGTCATATTATCTGCAATTATACACTTGTAAGCATTTAACTATCGGATTCATACTACCAAAGGTAATTTCTTTCTATCCTGTCCGAATAACGCCAGCATTCGGACTCCTAAGTGCTAATACCAGTCAAGTCCTGTCCGAATAACACCAGCATTCGGACTCCCAAGCGCTAATACCACCAAGTCCTGGCCAAATACCACTAGCATTCGGACTCCCAAATGCTAATACCACCAAGTCCTGTCCGAATAACGCCAGTATTCGGACTCTCAAGTGCTAATACCACCAAATCCTGTCCGAATACCACTAGCATTCGGACTCCCAAATGCTAATACCACCAAGTCCTGTCCGAATAACGCCAGTATTCGGACTCTCAAGTGCTAATACCACCAAATCCTGTCCGAATACCCCCAGGATACGGACTCCCAAGTGCTAATACCACCAAATCCTGTCCGAATACCCTCATGATTCGGACTCCTAAGCGCTAATACCACCAAGTCTTGTCCGAATACCCCCAGGATACGGACTCCCAAGCACTAATATCACCAAGTTTTGTCCGAATACCCCAGGATTTGGACTCCTAAGTACGAAACCCCTCAACACCTGTCGAAATCCCTTTAATCCATACAGTTACCTGCTCTTTCTGACCCCAAATCCCGACCTCCGAAGTAATTAATGAAAATATTCTTAGAACTTGTCTCATATAGTGTATGGTGAACGCTATTAAATGTAAGGAGAGACAGCATGAGTGCATTTATGAAAGGAACATTATTGTTGGTTGTCGCCACCTTTATGGGTGAGTGTGTAGAGTTTATTGCGAATATGGTACTAGCTAAGGAGTTAGGGGAGCATGGGCTTGGCTTATATATGCAAATTTTGCCGACCATTTTCCTAATTATTATGCTAGCAAGCTTTGAGATGCCCGTTTCGATTTCTAAGTTTATTGCGGAAAAAGATGCCCGCTATCACCAAAGCATGCTTCAGCATGTGATTAAGCTAACAATTATTTTCACTTCCGTCCTACTTGCTGCTGTCACGATCATTCTCCCGTATATATCGACATTTGACACGTATCATCCGCTCTTGCGCTGGCTCGTTATCCTACTGATTCCGATGATTTCATTCTCTTCCATCGCTCGTGGGTATTTTATGGGAAAACAGCAAATGAGCAAGATTGCATCGACACAGCTGGTACGAAAGCTTGTGCAGCTTGGTTTGCTCGTCTTTCTCTTCCAATTGTTCGAATTCCAGACGGATACGGCCATTCTTATTGCCTTTTGTACATTTGTTGGGAGCGAGTTTGTCATCGTCCTCTATTTAATCCATACGTTTTTTATTCAGTATCATGAGCTAAAAAGAAGGCCGAGAGAGGCCCTCCCTAATCAAGAGGTAAGAAAGAGCTTGATGGCCGTATCCATTCCAACAACAGGACTTCGGATTTTTCACTCATTAACTCATGCGGTACAACCCTTTATTATAAAAATGGCTCTTGTACATGCAGGGGTGAGCGAGCAGGCAGCAACGGAACAATTTGGAATGCTCACTGGTGTAGCGATGACAATTGGGTTTTTCCCAGCTTTTATTGGTCATTCTTTGTTGATCATGCTGATACCGACTGTTTCTAAAGCGTATGCAATTGGAGACTTTAACCGGCTCCAACGACTGTTGCAGCAGGTGCTAAAAGGGACGGCATTGTACGGAATACCAGCTATGCTCGTCTGTTACTTTTTTGCTGAACCACTTACAAGTATGTTTTTTGAGTCGTCGGTCGCTTCCGGATATTTGCAAATCCTCTGGCCATACTTTTTGCTTCATTTCTTTGTCATCCCGATGCAGGCTTACTTGATTGGGCTCGGTCTGATGAAGGATGCGTTTTATCATACGGTATGGTCATCCATTATCCAGTTTACCATTATGTACGTGCTTGGCTCACTCCGCGACTTTCAGATGGAGGGGGTTCTAATTGGTCTGAACACAGGGGCTCTGTTGCTCACACTTATGCATTATATAACGATTTGTAAAAAGATCGGTATCTCTCATTTCTCTCTAAAAAAACTGGCGGAAGAAAATCATTAAAGGATATTGCCTTTCTTGCTAGAATAATGGAGTGAGAGGAGGAAGAGAAAATGGAAGAAGAAAAGGTGTTAAGAGGGCATCATCTCCTCTGTGTTCATGGTTTCAGAGGAAGGGGCTATAGTCCAACATTTGTTGAAAGAATGACGGAAATAGTAGGAAAAGTAAGAAATGATCATGATGACTTTATGATAAAAACGGTAGCGGCCTTTGATGATGCATGTATGGCTTGTCCCCATCGAGGGAACACAAAATGTGAGGCCAGTGCAGGATCTAATGAGCATGTTTTGTCTATGGATGAAAAAGTTCTATCCCATTTAGGATTAGAGAAAGAGAAGACTTACTTGAAGTCACATCTAGTCGCCTTAACAGCTTCCAAAGTCACTCCTGACGATTTGGATTATCTTTGTAAAGGATGCTCTTGGCTACCATATGGGGTTTGCAAAGAAGGGATAGAAGAGCTTCGAAAAAAAATAAATGATTTCTACTAAAATTATAGTAGAAAAAAGTAGAGCTTTGCTTCAATTTGTTTAATCATGTCAAAAGGACTCGAAAAATAAACGTTGAATGCGTTTGCTAAAACTAGTTATTGATGGTAAGATGTAAGAGAATTATTTTTGTTCGGTATGTAAGAAACTACTTCTTTATATCAATGAGAGCAAGGATAGTATTATAGGTGTCAAGGCACTAGGAGGTAACTCACAATGGAAAAAGGTAAAGTAAAATGGTTTAACGCAGAAAAAGGTTTTGGATTCATCGAGCGCGAAGGTGGAGACGATGTATTCGTTCACTTCTCAGCTATCCAAGGCGAAGGCTTCAAGACTTTAGAAGAAGGTCAAGAAGTTACTTTTGACGTAGAACAAGGACAACGTGGAGCACAAGCTGCTAACGTAAACAAAGCTTAATTTAAGCTTGAAAAAAAGACTCTTTACGAGTCTTTTTTTGTTTCTATTTTTTGGCCAACTCTTTTAAGTTTTCGACAATGCCAACTTGATAGGGTGTTTTTGGAAGTGGTCCAATAAGCGTTTCGTACTTGGATCCATCAAGGATGACAGGTGATTCATTTAAGTACATCATCTCTGTCACTTCTCTCATAGAAGGATTTAATAGACCGAGAGCCGCAATCATCCGTCGGCCAATCATTTTTACCTTCACAGGTTTATCAAGAAAATGAGAGGCAATCTTCGCAATTTCTTCTCCAGAAATCGTGCCCACACCAGAAATATTCCAATCCTGATTGTAACTGTCGTCTCTTAAGGCAAGTTCGACAAGCGCTTTTGCACCGTCCTTCGTATAAATAAATTCACGTTGAAGGGTCGTGTCTCCAACAAAACCAGCTGATTGCTTTTTTAGCATTTGCTTAAAGGTGTAATGAAGGATGGTACTCTCTGCTTTAGGTCCATAGAAATCTGGGAAGTAGGCAATGATGTAAGGAACTTTTGATGTTTGAATTTTGCTTTGCAGCTGTAAGCGAATGTTTCCTTTTTTCGTATGTGGATGTCTAGAGGTTTGTTCTGTAACCGGTGATGATTGTCTGCCGTAAGAATAAATATTATCAACGTAAATGAGGGGTTTTTTGTGTTTGGAACACTGAGTAAGAACAGCTTCAAGAATCTGAAATAAGCCAGGATTCCATTTTTCATAAGGAATATTGATAGAGTGAAATACGAGATCCACCTGTTTCACTGCCTCACCTAAGTGTTGCTCATTCAACACGTCGCCAACCTTGATCTTTGCTAACGAACCCCAATCATGCTTGAAAAGAGCTAGTTTATCAGAAGAACGCGCCAAGGCAATCGTTTCGATTCCTCTACTAACAAGTTCTTCTACTAAAGCAAATCCCATGCCGCCAGTTGCACCTAATACCAATGCTTTTTTCATATAAAATCTCTCCTTTTATCCGTTATTGACCACTGTTCAATAAAGTGTAAAAATAAAAGGCTTCTGCCACCCTTTATTTTATTTTAATGCTTTTAATAGAAACTCCACATGTGATTTGGCTAGTGGTTTCACGTCCTCAAAGGTGGTTTCGGTTCGGCAGTAATGCGTGACAAACCCATGGATCCCAATAAATAAGGACCATATCTCCTTTGGTGAAAGTCGCTTGGTTGCAAGGCTAGCAACCGCATTGGCAAAATGCAAATAGCTTTTATTAGGAGCCTCTAGCAGATAGCCTTTAATCTCCTCATCCTTAATCAGAAACATGACTTCATATTGAGGCTGATGGGTTAGGCCGAAACGGATGTACTCGAAAAGAATCAAATACAATTTTTCCTCATTAGAGTTAGTTGGAGTGGAAAGCACCTCTTCAAGTACTTGATCAAGAGTAAGGAAATCTTGAGTGACAATCCCATAAAAAAGCTCCGCTTTATTTTTAAAATGGTAGTAGATCGCCCCATGGCTACATCCAAGCTCTTTTGCCAACTTCCTCATTGAAAAAGAAGGATAGCCACTAGTTACAAATAATTCACGAGCAACATGGATAATCGCTTCTTTGGTTAGTTCGTCTTGTGCAGGTTTTCTAGGAGACAAAGATTTCACCTCATTAATTGAACACTGGTCAATTAAATAATACCTGTATTTCCTAATGTTGGCAAGGAGATTTTGATGAAGGTTGAAAAAATCGTAAGAAGGGAAGATAATGGTAGCATACTAATGGCAAAGGAGAAACATAATGATACGCTTTGGTGTAATAGGAACAAACTGGATTACCGAATCATTTTTACAGGCGGCAAATGAACTGCCAAGTTTTCAATTAACGTCCGTATATTCACGGTCAGAAGAGAAGGCGAAGGAATTCGGGGAGAAATACCAGGCTACGCATTTCTTTACAAACCTAGAGGAAATGGCAAAAAGTGAACATCTGGATGCGGTGTATATTGCTAGTCCGAACTCTTTGCACGCAGAACAAGCGATTTTATTATTAAAGCATGGAAAGCATGTTATTTGTGAAAAAGCGATTGCCTCGAATAAAGTTGAATTAGAGAAAATGATCCAAACAGCAAAGGAAAACAAAGTTCTTTTAATGGAAGCATTAAAATCAACTTTTGTTCCAAACTTTGCTGTGATTCAGGAGAATCTGGAGAAAATCGGTCAGGTACGCCGCGTATTTGCAAGCTATTGCCAGTATTCTTCTCGCTATGATGCCTATCGAAGTGGAACGATTTTGAATGCATTTGACCCTACTTTTTCCAATGGGGCATTGATGGATATTGGTGTGTATTGTATTTACCCAGTCGTGGCACTATTCGGGAAGCCCTTATCCGTTAAAGCATCTGGTGTCTTGCTGGAATCTGGTGTGGATGGAGAAGGAAGTATTCTTTTAACTTATAAAAATATGGATGCGGTGTTAATGTACTCAAAAATCACGAATTCTAGCATTCCTTCTGAAATTCAAGGGGAAGACGGAAATTTAGTGATCGATAAAGTGAACACGCCAGAAAAGGTTATACTCGAATACCGAAATGGAGAAAAAGTAGACCTTTCCGTTCCACAAAAAGTAAATTCAATGTATTATGAAGCAAAGGAATTCATTGAACTAATTGAAAAAGGCGAGACGGAATCAAATATTAATACATACGAAAACTCCTTAGTAACGATGGAAATTATGGATGAAGTCCGCAAGCAAATTGGTGTAAAATTCCCAGCGGATAATAAGGGATTATAATCACGAATAATACCCAACAAAAAACGGGCCACTTCACAGCTGGTCCGTTTTTCGTTGTTATTCTTCGCTTTTGTGTTGATGATGTGGTCCGCGGTCGGATCCACCGTGTGGTCCTTTAAAAATAAAGCCATTCTCTTCAAGCATTTTGTAATGCTCTTCATAGCGCTGAATCATTTTGTCCGCTTTTTCCTTCGGGATCACGCCAAATTCAGCGTATTTTTGAATCAGTTGTTTTTTCTGCTCCAAAATACCTTTATGTAATTTAGCGAGTTCTGCCTTTTGAGCGTCAGTTAATTTCACTTCTTGGGTGTTGTTAGCATCTTCAGGTTTTTCCACTTCAGCAAAAGAAGACGTGGCACCAAAGATAGACATCGAAAGCAAGCATGCAGCCATGACTCCAACAAATTTCTTCATTAATATCCCTCCTTTCCTTCATTCGAAGGTTAATTTTTCCTAATCTTGCTTTAAATATGCACGAATTGCTAAAAACAAGTGGAATAAAAAACCGTTGACACTTTTACAGAAATTCACTATAGTAACGATGACATATTCATATTCCCGTGTGTCGGGAGAGGTTCATAGCGAACAAAACCCTCTATAAAAAACTATGGCTTTGATGATACCTATCAACCATATCCAAACGAGGATATGGTTTTATTTTTTTAAATAGGAGGTTCTTTTCATGAGTGGAAGAAAAGATGAAGAATTAGAAGGCGTAACTTTATTAGGAAATCAAGGGACGAAGTACTTGTTTGAGTATTCTCCTAGCATTCTGGAGGCGTTTGATAACAAGCACCCGAATCGCGATTATTTTGTAAAATTTAACTGTCCGGAGTTTACTAGCCTTTGTCCAAAAACAGGTCAGCCAGACTTCGCAACGATTTACATTAGCTATATTCCTGATCAGAAAATGGTAGAAAGCAAGTCATTAAAGTTATACCTGTTTAGCTTTAGAAATCATGGAGATTTTCATGAGGATTGCATGAACATTATTATGAACGATTTAATTGAGTTAATGGATCCGCGCTATATTGAGGTATGGGGTAAATTTACTCCTAGAGGTGGAATTTCCATTGATCCATACACAAATTACGGCAAGCCAGGTACGAAATACGAAGAAATGGCCCATTATCGCTTAATGAATCATGACTTGAATCCAGAGACGATTGATAATCGCTAAAAACCATGAAAGCAGAGATTGAATTCTCTGCTTTTTATTTTTTTCTAAAAATTCGACAAAATCCTTCAAATTTCTTCAACCTGTGACGATATAAAGAAAAAACATTGTTGGAGTGAGGATATGTTTAAGAAAATACAAACCAAGATTATGCTAACGGTCAGTATCCTTATTGCTGTTACTTTATTAGTGGTTTCAGCTGTGACGTTTTTTAAAACGAAAGATGAAATCTTGACTAGTGTGAGTTCGAGCTCGAGTGCTCAAGTCGATAGCTTGAAAAGCAATATGGACTTATACTTACATTTTTATGGAAGTTCGGTTGATCGCTATAGTAAAGATAGCCGGGTTATTGATTACTTAAAGCAAGTGAAAGCGAACGAGCAAAATGGCTTAAGCATTTATTGGCCTATAATTGACAAAGACTTTCAAGAATTTATGAACCTCAATCAAAATGCTGCAACCATCTATGTTGGGGCAGAAACAAAGCAATTTACGACTACCCCTGTTATTGAGCTACCTGCAGATTTTGATCCAACGGGAAGACCTTGGTACACAGCAGCCGTTCAATCTTCAGGAGAAACCATTTGGACGGATCCATATGAGGATGCAAGCTCAGGAGAATATATCGTAACGGTAGCACAGTCTGTGGTTGATCCCGTAACGAAGGAAACTCTTGGGGTTGTTGGGATGGATCTTAGCCTAGCTGGATTATCAGGAATCATCAAAGAGACAAAAGTAGGCTATAATGGTTATTCCCTATTATTAGATCAAAGCGGAATAGCTTTAGTTCATCCAAAGGATCAAGGAAAAGATGTTAGTGAAAAATCTTATTTTTCTCAATTGAATAGTGGAGAAAAAGGGGCAACTTCATATACAGAAGATGGAACGGATTTCGAACTCTACTACCAAACACTCGGCCAAACAGGCTGGAAGGTCGGAATGGTATATGAGACGAAAAACGTACTAGAAAGCGCCAAAATCCTTCAAGACGCGATCCTCATCATTGCAGCAATCGCCATTATCATTGGTCTTGTGATTACCTATTTCCTATCAAAAAGTATCGCAAAACCAATCACCCTATTAAATCAGCAAGTTCAAGAGGTAGCAGCAGGAGATTTGACGATTCATGTGGAGAGCAAATCAAAGGATGAAACCGGTCAACTGACCGATCATTTTAACATTATGGTTGAAAACATGCGTGACCTGATAACCTCTGTAGAAAAATCGGTAGACAGTGTAAACGACTCAGCTTCTAACTTAACAGCCGTATCAGAGGAAACCATTGCGGCAAGTGAAGAGGTAGCAAGAGCAACAGGAGAGATTGCCACAGGTGCATATCAGCAAGCACAGGATGTAGACGGAGCAAACCAAAAGGCAATCGGATTATCTACACAAATCGAAAAAGTAAAAGATAATGTCAATGAAATGACTGGTTTATCCAAGCAAGCCGAAGTGACGAATGTAAAAGGCTTGGAGCAAATGAACTTCTTAAGACAACGAGCCATAGAAAGCGATGAGGTTATTAAGAGTGTTGGAACAGTCATTCATAACCTTGACTCAAAGGTGAAGGAAATTGAAAAAGTCATTCACTCAATTACAGAGATTTCAGATCAAACGAATCTTCTAGCCTTGAATGCGAGTATTGAAGCAGCTAGGGCAGGTGAGAGTGGAAAAGGGTTTGCTGTAGTTGCAGATGAGGTGAGAAAGCTGGCTGAACAATCAGCGAAAGCAGCACAACAAGTCAAACAAACGATCTCAAGTATTGAAAAAGAAACACAGCATGTTGTGAAGGAAATGGAGCAAACCGTAGCCATTTCAGAACTACAAAGCAAGGCTGTTGGTCAAACAGAAGTTGCGTTTAATGATATTTCACAAACGATCAACGCGATAGTCTCTTCCATCGGATCGATCAGAAGCGATATTGACCATATCAATGATTTAAAGGACGATGTGGTCGCATCAATTCAAAGCATCGCTTCCGTTGCAGAGCACTCTGCAGTAGCTTCAGACAAGGTAAGTGAATCAACTGAGGAGCAGGTGCGTGCGCTCGATTCGGTCACACAATCGGCCATTGAGTTAAATGAAGCAAGTGCAAAGCTTGCCGAAATGATTAAGAAATTTAAAATATAGCAATAGACCGGTGGGAAGAGTTCCTTCCGGTTTTTTTCGATTTAGTGGATAGTATTGGTTTTCAATTTTCTGCCCATTATGATAAAAGAAAAGAGGGATTTCATGAAGGAACATATAATAGAAGTTCTTCAGCAAATGGAGCGAGAATATGATGTTAAAGTATTGTACGCATGTGAGTCGGGAAGTCGGGCTTGGGGATTTTCTTCCATGGATAGTGATTATGATGTGAGATTTCTATATATACATACAAAGGAATGGTATTTGTCCATTGACCACCGAAGAGATGTACTAGAAGTGCCATCAAAAGACTCTCTTTCCATCCCAGTTCATCCACTTTTAGACATGAGTGGGTGGGAGTTAACGAAAGCATTAAGATTGTACCGAAAGTCTAACCCTCCATTTTTCGAGTGGCTTCATTCTGACCTTGTTTACTATGAAAAATATTCAACTCTAGAAAAATTGTTAGCCATCGAACAGAAGGTGTTTTCCCCTGTAACCTGTCTATACCATTATGTAAGTATGGCGAAAAGAAACTTCCGTACGTACCTTTTAGAAGAAGAGGTACATCATAAAAAGTACTTTACGGTTCTTCGTCCGATTTTGGCAGGGAAGTGGATTATTTTGAATCATACCTTTCCACCTATTAAGTTTGAGGTACTTGTAAAAGAACTGGTTCCTGTGGGCCCGGAAAGACAATCCATTGAAGAACTAATCGCCCATAAAAAAGCGAGAAAAGAGCACTCATTCCAGTTAGAACCTCCCATTCTAGTGCTTAACGACTACCTGCAACAAGAGATTGAATACATGGAAAGAATGACAAAGAACATGAAGGCAAGTGAAAATGACACATCCACACCTTTACTCAATGAGATTTTTAGAGAGTTATTAGAGAAAGCTTGGCAGTAAGTTCGTCCACTTTAAATTGTGAAATATCAGCATATGATCCTCCAATAAGTTAAAACTAGTCTATAATATAAGATAGTTTAGCAATGGAGTGATTAGAATTGGCGAGAGTAAAAGCAAAGAGCAAGAGTGGAGTAGGCAAAGGTACGGGAAAAAAAGGCTGGACGCGTTGGCAAGCTGGAGCAAAAAAAGCTAAGAATGCAAAGCCATATAAAAGCAAAGGTGTGAAGCATGGCCCTAGTTCAGGTGTGGAGAAAGGAACTACGGACCAAGCAGATAAATAAAGATGTGATGGGGAGAGGTAAAGATGGATGAGAGATACCCGATTGGGACGTTTCAGTTTGAGGGAGACATCAATAGAACGTTAACACATCAATGGATAGAGGAAATCGCCAGCTTGCCTAAAAAGCTTAGAGAAGCGGTTTCAGGTTTAAACAATGAACAGCTTGATACACCTTATCGTGACGGAGGTTGGACGATTCGGCAGGTGGTGCATCATATTGCTGATAGCCATATGAACGCATATATACGTTTTAAGCTGGCCTTGACTGAAGACAGCCCGGTTATTAAGCCATATGAGGAAGCGAGATGGGCGGAGTTAGAAGATTCGAAGCTACCGGTTGAGGTGTCTTTAACACTTATTGAGTCAGTCCACACAAGATTAGTAGCACTTTTAAAAAGTGTGAGTGAAGAAGAAATGAAACGAACCTTCGTCCATCCAGAGTCAGGGCTCGTGTCAGTAGAGAAAAATATCGGATTGTATGCATGGCATGGAAATCATCATCTTGCTCATATTACAAATGCAAAGCTGTAGTCCTTTATAGTAAAGGGTTCTGTTTTCGGGTATTTACTTATTAAAATACACAAGAAAAGACGTATGCATACGTCTTTTCTTTATGTCATTTGCAGTGCCGTTTTGAGTACCAATACCTAGGTTCAAGAGGGTCCGCACTTCTCGGTTGGGGACCTGGTTAAGCACTTGAGCTGATTAATAGACGGAGAAATTCCGCTTAATTAGTAATTTTTATTAAAAAAGGCTTAAATAGAAGGAGAGATTCCGCCTATTGGCTCGAAAAATACGAAAATAGGAGATTTTGCTTTGCATAAGCGGAAAACCTTCCCTTATTTACCCCAAAACAAGGCTCCATTCTGTATCTAACCGGAAATCCTCCGCTTATTTCTTTTGCTAGTTCGTTTTATATAAATTTCGTTTTGTATACATAATAAAGAAACTTGCCAATTATATCCTACAGATTTTTTATTTTTAGTTTGGTATATGAACTCAGTGAAATCTACTATTGTCATAAAATTTTCACATCTTGAGAAAACCTCTTATATCAAGTAAAAGAGAGGTGTAAATTTGGGTATTTTTTCAATTTTGTATGAAAAACATTCTCATTTAGGTTGACACTATTTATATATAAATATATGATAAAGCTTGTGATAATGATTCTCATTATTAGAGATTGTGATAAAGAGGAGAGCCGATGAAGAAACGATACTTACTACTCGCGTTACTTATTCTTTCAGTTCTATCTCTTTTTGTAGGGGTAAGCAGCATTTCACCGAGGATGTTACTTGACTTTCAATCAGAAGAAACTGAGATCTTTTTAATTAGTCGCGTTCCAAGGTTAATTGCTATTTTGCTAGCTGGAGCAGGGATGAGTATTGCTGGTTTGATCATGCAGCAATTAAGTAGAAACAAATTTGTTTCTCCGACAACCGCTGGAACATTAGATGCGACAAGGTTAGGAATTCTAGTATCGATGCTATTTTTTGCGAATGCAACAATGCTACAAAAGATGGGAATCGCCTTTGCCTTCGCCTTAGCAGGAACTTTTCTTTTTATGCAAATCCTGGACAGAATTAAGTTCAAGGATGCTATATTTATCCCACTGGTCGGACTCATGTTCGGAAATATTTTATCATCGGTTGCTACGTTTTTTGCGTATCGGGCTGATGTGATTCAGAATATGTCAGCATGGCTGCAGGGAGATTTTTCAATGATTATGAAAGGTCGCTACGAGCTGTTGTACATAAGTATACCGGTATTATTAGTAGCTTACTTGTATGCTAATCGATTCACAGTCGCTGGGATGGGTGAGGATTTTTCCAAAAACCTGGGTCTTGCCTATAAGCGAGTCGTGAATATAGGGTTGGTATTAGTGGCTCTTATTACGGTGACGGTGGTTCTTACCGTCGGGGTCATTCCTTTTTTAGGCTTAATTATTCCGAATATTATTTCTATTATTAAAGGGGACCATCTACAAAAGACGTTGCCACATACGGCGTTGCTAGGAGCGAACTTTCTTTTAGTAACCGATATTCTTGGCCGAGTCATTATTTATCCATATGAGATATCTATCTCTTTAATGGTCGGTGTGATCGGTAGTGGAATCTTCCTATTCTTGTTGTTCCGGAGGAAGGCATATGCGTAACTCAACCAAGAATATATTACTGACTGTGGCTGCAATAGCCGTTTGTACTCTTTATTTATTTCATGATTTGAATGGAAGCTATGATTATGCTCTTCCAAGAAGAGGATTCAAGGTAGTTGCCATGATTTTAACAGGGGTGGCTATCGCTTATTCCACTGTGGTATTTCAAACGATTACCCACAACCGAATCCTAACTCCGAGTATTATGGGGCTAGACTCCCTTTACATGCTCATCCAAACCGTGATTATTTTCTTCTTAGGTTCAACCCATGTTACGGTGACGAACAAGCAAGTGAATTTCAGCATTTCAGTCGTCGCGATGATTGTTTTCGCGCTATTACTCTATCGATTTCTTTTTAAGAAAGGAAATCAACCAATCTACTTTTTGTTATTAATTGGAATTATCGTAGGGACCTTTTTCTCAAGCATTTCGACATTCTTACAGGTATTGATTGATCCGAATGAATTCCAAATTGTACAAGATCGAATGTTTGCAAGCTTTAATAATATCAATACCGATATTTTATGGATTGCGATTGGGATTATCGGATTGCTCATTTTTTATGCTTGGCGATATACAACGTATTTAGATGTACTGTCTCTAGGTAGAGATAATGCCGTCAATCTAGGTGTGAATTATGATTCATTAGTAAAGAAAATGCTCATCCTTGTTGCGGTGCTTATTTCCGTCTCAACGGCACTTGTTGGTCCGATTACGTTCTTTGGATTGATTGTAGCAAACCTGTCTTATCAGTTGTTTGGAACCTATAAACACAAGATTCTGATCAGTGGAGCTGGTTTAATTAGTGTCATCGCCCTCGTAGGTGGCCAATGGGTGGTAGAAAGAATCTTTACTTTTTCAACGACACTAAGCGTCATTATTAACTTTATTGGTGGCGTGTACTTCATATACTTACTGCTAAAGGAGAGTCGATCATCTTGATCCAAGTTCAAGCACTTTCGAAGTTTTATGGAAAAAAGAAAGTCGTAGAAGATGTAACGGTCTCAATTCAAAGAGGAAAGATTACTTCTTTTATCGGCCCGAACGGAGCAGGAAAGTCCACTCTGTTATCGATGGTCAGTCGTCTTTTAGATGCTGATACAGGTGAGGTGCTCATTGATCAATCGAATATAAAAAAGATGAAGTCCAATGACTTTTCAAAAATTGTATCGATCTTAAAGCAATCGAATTATATGAATGTTCGTTTAACGATTCGTGAGCTGGTTGCATTCGGTCGCTTTCCTTATTCAAAGGGCCGTTTAACGGCTGAGGATGAGAAGATGGTTGATCAAGCAATCGAGTACATGGCGTTGAAGGACATGGAAGACAGATACTTAGATGAGTTGTCAGGGGGGCAAAAGCAGCGAGCGTTTATTGCGATGGTTATTGCTCAAGACACCGAGTATATCTTACTGGATGAGCCGTTAAATAATCTGGATATGAAGCATTCGGTACAGATTATGAAAATTTTACGTCGTCTGGTGGATGATCTTGGAAAAACGGTCGTGATCGTTCTTCATGATATTAATTTTGCTTCAGTCTATTCGGACCGTATCGTTGCTCTAAAGGATGGTAAGGTCGTAAAAGATGGACCAACGAATGAGATTATCCAATCAAAAGCATTGAAGGAAATTTATGATATGGATATTCCGATTCAAGAAATGAACAACTGCCGAATCTGCGTGTACTTTAATTCATAAAAAAGGGGATAGAAAAGATGAAGAAATTTGGTTTATTTTCACTGGTTTTCACTATGCTTTTCTTATTAGCTGCGTGTGGTAGCAATGAGGAAGCGAGCACGACGGCTAGCACAGAAGGAGAAAAAACAGAAGAAGTAACGATCTCTCACGAATATGGTGAAGTGACTGTAGAGAAGAGCCCTAAGAAGGTAGTAGTATTTGATTTTGGTGTTCTTGATACATTAGAAGCATTTGGGGTAGAAGTGGCTGGTGTTCCACAAGCAACTGTTCCAAAAAGCTTAGAAAAATATGCTGGTTCTGAATATACGAATGTAGGTGGCTTAAAAGAGCCTGATTTTGAAGCGATTCATCACTTAGAGCCAGATGTGATCTTTATTTCTGGAAGACAAGCGGAGTTATACGACCAATTTGCTGAAATTGCTCCAACCGTTTTCATTGATGTGGATTATACCAACTACATGTCTTCACTTGAAAAGAACTTTGAGCTTTTAGCAGAAATCTTTGAAAAAGAAGATGTTCTTGCTTCAAAAGTACAAGAGTTAAAAGCAAGCATTGATGAAGTGAACAAGGAAGCATCGGCTTCTGAAAGCAAAGCTCTGATTTTATTAGCGAACGAAGGAAAGGTAAGTGCATACGGCCCAGGTTCACGTTATGGTTTTGTTCATGATGCATTCGGATTCAAAGCAGTAGACGAGAACTTAGAAGTATCTCAACACGGTCAAAGTATTACATTTGAATACATTCTAGAGAAAAATCCAGATGTTATTTTTGTCATTGATCGCTCTGCTGCCGTTGGTGGAGAAGTGGGTGCAAAAGAAACGATTGAAAATGAGTTAGTAAAGAAAACAAATGCCTATAAAAACGGAAAAATTATTTACCTTGATGCTGTAAACTGGTACATCGCTGGAAATGGTGTTCAATCCACGCAATTGATGGTAGAAGAAGTAAAAGCAGCACTTAAATAAATGGTGAAAGCCGGACTTCGTTCCGGCTTTTTACAAATAGGAGGCCATTCCAATGTTTTATCAAATGAAAAAAATTGTGGTTGAAGAAGGACACTCTTCAAAGGTCATTGAGCGCTTTTCGAAGCAAGGCGGATTGATTGCAGAGCAACCAGGCTTTATTGATAAGCAAGTGCTATTGAAGAAAAGTCGCCGTGGGAACGAAGAAGTCATCGTTATGATTCGCTGGGAGTCAGAATCAGATTGGAAAAACTGGGAGAAGCACCCCGATCATATTGCTGGGCATAAAGCCAATGCTGGTAAACCAAAGCCCGAGTATGTGGTAGAATCTAGCCAGGATGTATATGAGTCACAAGTTTAATGGAAGGCACCTTAGAGGGTGTCTTTTGTTTTTTTATCTAGAAAAACGGTACCTAGTTCATCCAGTTGAGCCACCGCGATATCCGAAAGGCTTTGGATTCCGTTTGCCTGCAACATATTGCTCACCCAATTCTCATCCTTTCCAGTACCCTTTAAGTGATCCATAACGAGCTTTCCATCAATAATAAAGTTTCTTGGAATTCCACGAAAAGGGGGGGATATTTGTAAATCTTGATTTTTCGTGGTTTGCTGAGCTATTTTTTTCTGGGCGGAAAGTGATCCATCCGTTTCTAAAAAAGCATACTCCACCTCATCTAAATAGTAGATATCCTTTTTTCTTAATAATAATAATAAATCGTCCATCGTAAGCCTTGCTTTGGACATCCTGTCTTCTAAAATTTTCCCCTCTTTTATGACAAGCAAAGGCTCACTGTTAAGAAGCTTACGAGCATGGTGAGACTTCATGGAGAGGATATCAGAAATAAGAGTCAGAGTGGTGAAAATCACCATTCCAAATAGACCGATAGAAAGGGGGATTTGATCGGCAAAGATAAAAGAACCTCCCAAGGAACCAATCGTAATCCCTGCTATGAAATCAAAGAGTGTTAAATGAGAAATCAATTTTTTACCAAGAATTCGGCAGAATACATACAAGGCAATAAAGGTGATGCTTACTCTAGCTGCAGTATCTAAATAACTCATACACTCTTTTCCTCCAAAGACTTTTCATCATGGTACAAATCTAATATGTCCATAAAAAGGAAAAACACAACTGGTGATTTATTGGAAATAGAAAAAGACCTTCGAATGAGGTCTCTTTACTGAGTATTAATATTTAATCTTAAAGGAAGGATATGGATCGATTTTTTCCCTTGTATGTATTTCCATGTTGTTGACCTTAGAGAATGGATTTCCTTCTCGTACGGACTCTATAAAAAGCTGGAGATCCTCCGGTTGACCGACAGCAATAATTTCTACGCTGCCATCCTCCATATTTTTTACCCAGCCGGTGACTCCATATTGGGCTGCTCTCATTTGCGTATAGTATCGAAAGCCAACCCCTTGAACTTTACCAGAAACGACAATATGTAACTGGTCCACGTTATTCACTCCTAAATTCAACTTCAATTATATATATGTAGTTTCATCCTCCCATAATTCGAATTTCATTGCAATAGCCTCTTTCAGTTATCCAGGTAACCGAGGTGCTGCTGGGTTTGTTTGTAAAAAACAAGATGATTACATAAGTTGTAGTAGTTCCTGAGAAAATATATAAGAAGTTATTTGAAAAGGAGCATCTGTGATGACAAAATCAAAGAGTCAAGAAGAACGTCAGTGGAGGCAGAGAAAAGAAAATCAGCATCCTCATGGAAAAGTAAAAAGCTTTGAGGAATTAGGTGCTGGAGTCGAAGGGAAAAATAACGACAATAAGTAAAGCATGAGGAATTTCCTCATGCTTTTTTTATCGCTTTTTCTTTTTGGAGTTATCTACTACTGCAAGTTTATTTTTATTAACTGCTTCAAGAGCAACATATACGTGAACATACTTTTCATCGATGGGTGATACGGCCGTGATCTTTCCTTTTCGCCCCTTGATCTTAACATTTTCCCCTTCTGCAGGGAGATTTTTGAGTAACTGAGTTAATAAAACATTTCTATGATCATAATAAGTTACAACAAACATCTAGACCTCACCTATTCCTTTGAAGTATGTGGAATCATCCATGTTATAAAATATAGGAAAGTCGGAGGGTTTAGACCATCTGTGGGAAAAATTTTTCTTATAGAAAAAGACTTGGTTTGGGAACCAAGCCTTTTTAGTATCGAATTAGAAAGCCCAATTTCCGTTTCGGAATACGGGTTCTGTTTGGTCATTATTTGTAATACCATCGATGTTCATTTCAGCTGAGCCGATCATGAAATCAACATGTGTGATGCTTTCGTTGAGACCATTCTTCTCAAGATCTTCAGCAGACATCGTTTTTCCACCTTCGATACAGAATGCGTAGGCACTTCCAATCGCTAAGTGGTTGGATGCATTTTCGTCGAAAAGGGTGTTGTAGAAAAGCACATTTGATTGAGAGATGGGAGATTGGAACGGCACCAATGCGACTTCTCCTAAATAATGTGAACCTTCATCCGTATCAACAAGACGTTTTAAAATGTCCTCACCTTGCTCGGCCTTTACATCCACAATGCGCCCATTTTCAAAAGTAAGGGTAAAGTTATCAATGATATTTCCACCGTAGCTAAGCGGTTTGGTGCTTGCTACATATCCGTTTACTCCTGTTCTGTGTGGAACAGTAAACACTTCTTCCGTAGGCATATTGGCCATGAAGTGGTTTCCTTGTTCGTTAATGCTGCCAGCACCCACCCAAATATGTTTTTCTGGAAGTTCAATCGTTAAATCTGTTCCAGGAGCCGTATAGTGTAGCTTTTTGTAACGACGTTCGTTTAAGTAAGCAACTTTCTCATGAAGTGTTTCGTCATGCTTTTTCCATGCTTCCACTGGATTGTCTAGGTCTGCACGAGTCGCTTTAAAAATGGCATCCCAAAGGAGATTCACTTGTTCTTCAGGTGCTGCGTCTGGGAATACTTTAGCAGCCCAATCAGGAGAAGGAGTGGCAATAACAGTCCAACTCACTTTATCCGACTGAATTTTTTTACGGTAATTGCTTAATGCTGTACCCGCAGCTTTTTGAAAGTTTGCGATACGCTCAGGGTTGACACCTTTTAATAGATCAGGACTTGAGGAAACGATGGACATGAAGGCAGCGCCTTTGTCGGCAAGCTCTTCCATTTCACGAGCCCGCCATTCAGGATACTCTGTAAAAGCTGCATCTGGTGCCAGCTCATATTTCGCGCGAGTGACCATGTCATCTGCCCAGTTTACAATTACGTTATGAGCACCCACCTCATAAGCTTTACGGACCACTAGGCGAACAAACTCAGCTGAGTCGAGTGATGTATTGATAACGAGTGTCTGGTTAGGCTGGACGTTCACGCCCACTTTAACCGCCAGCTCTGCGTATTTTTCTAAGTTATTTTGAAAGCTCATATGTATAGTCTCCTTTTTGGTGGATTCTTCTTTCTTATTGTATTCGTTTTTTCAAAAAAAAGAAAACAAATTCGCCACCCGAAAGGTTTTTTTGTACATGATTGGATGGCGACTTAGCTGCTAAACCGACACATATAAGCCCCGCGATAAGGAGAAGCTCAAAACGGTGATTCACATAGAAAATCGCACCCAGTAGTGGACCGATTACGACTGCGATGTTAATCGATGTATAAAAGACGGCAAACACGCTGCTTCGGTTTTCCTCGTCGACCACATCAGCCACCATGGCCTGACTAGCTGGCCAGTAGATGGATCCGAAAAAACCAACAAATGAGAAGCAGAGGAAGCCAATCCATGGAGACTGAAGCCACGGTGAATCTGCCAGTCCGAACAAGATAAAGCAAATGCCTTGGCCAAAAGCAGAAAGAACCATCATTCGTTTACGACCGTATCGATCTGCACAATAACCGCCTATAAGATTGGCAAAAACCGAAAGAACCTGTGAAAGAATTAATAACAAACCAGCGAGGCTTTTGCCGAACTCATCGGCAAAATATATCGTTAAAAAGGGAAAAAACATCCAAAAGGTAATGTTCATTAACGCCTCACCAAACAAACGAACCTTCAAATTGGAATCCCAATCGCGTATTCTCATGCTGAAAACCCTCCTCAATGCAATAACAATTGCGGTGTCAGACACCCTCCGTGGACAAAACCCCCCGATCTGTCTTTTTATGGTGTCTGTCACCGCTCGTGGACAGATTGTCCTGATTTGTCCGTGTGGGGCGGACACTTTTGTTCCTGAAAAAACGCTTAGGTGCCTGGGGCGCCTTAGCGTTCCTTTTATATTGTTAATTTTTAATCTTTCTTTTCTAGCGCTGCTTTTAATAAGTCTCCGAGGCTGTTTCCGAAGTTGTCATCCTTTTGTGAGTACTTTTGGACAAGCTTTCGTTCTTCGCGTTTATTAACTGCTTTCTTTCGTTCCTCTGCTTTCTCGACCACATTACATTTGCGGCATTGGAAGTACAAGCCAGCTTTTCCTTCATGCATTTCCATTTTCTTTTTACACTGAGGACAGCGGCGGTTAGAAAGCTTAGGATCTTTACGCTTTCGGTAGTTACATTCCGAACTTGAGCAGACGAGAATCTTGCCTTCTTTTGTGTTTCTCTCTTTCAACAAAGATTGGCACTCTGGACACTTGGATCCCGTTAAATTATGAGCACGATACGATTTATCGCTCGTCTTAATTTCAGAAATCAATTGCTCGGTTTGCTTCCGAATCCGTTTTAAAAATTGCTTTGGATCTCCTTTGCCACGTGAAATGGCTTCAAGCTCTTTTTCCCATTGTGCAGTAAGCTCTGGAGACGTAAGTTCCTCATTCACAAGATCCATCAATTGCTTTCCTTTAGGAGTCGGATGTAAACGTCCATTTTTCCGTTCAACGACCTCGGTTTCAATGATTCTTTCGATGATCTCGGCGCGAGTAGCAGGGGTTCCGAGGCCATATTTCTCCATTTGACCTAAAATATCTGACTCTGAGAATCGTGCAGGAGGTTCGGTTAGCTTTTTCTCCGCTTGAACCTGGCCGATCGAGAAGGACTGTCCTTTCGTGATCTGACCAAGCTTTTGACCACTTATCTCCTCGTCTTTTCCTGTAATAGCTTTAAAACCTGCATCAACTACAACCGTTTCCTTCGTAGAAAATGACTCCCCGTTCACATCAAATATGGCACGAACGGTTTCGTACTGATAGGCAGGGTAAAAAAGAGCAAGGAATCGCTTCACAATTAAATCGTACAGCTTTCGTTCATCTGACTCTAAATCACGAAGAAATAATCGCTCTTCGGTAGGAATAATCGCATGGTGGTCAGTTACTTTTCCATTATTAAACACCCGTTTGGCGACTACCTTCCCTTTGTTAGCGAGAATGCTACGTACTTCTTCCTTATAGCCCCCAGCAATCGCTTCAACTCGATCAAGCATCGTCGCTTCCATATCGGTCGTGAGGTAACGAGAGTCCGATCGAGGGTAAGTTACCGAGCTGTAAGGCAATCCCTATACGATTATGGTCTCTTCGGTGCTTATTAATAAATTCAAGATCTTCTAAGTTAAAGGTATAGTACATTTCTATGTCATGATCACTAATATCGTCAGGAATGGACATAAACATATTTCGTTGATCAGAGGTCAACAATTCTTTTCCTCTCATGTTATAGCTCCTCGTTAGATATTTCTTTCTTTCCTAAGTAACGATATAAAGTTGTTGCTCCTATTCCTGTAGCATCTTTAATTTGTGATAAGGAGTAGTCTTTACTTTTATACATCTTTAAAGCAAGCAGGATTTTTTTTGATCCAACCTTCGGTCTACCTCCATTTCTTCCCCTAGCTCTAGCTGCCACCAAGCCATCTTTTGTTCTCTCACTAATAATGTCCCTTTCTAATTCTGCTATGCTAGCCAACATCCTGAAAAAGAATCGTCCCATAGCTGTCGTTGTGTCAATTTTATCTTGAATAGAAACGAAATGAATTCCTTTTTCTTCAAACTGTTCCATGAGTTCAATTAAATGTTTGGTACTCCGACTGATACGATCTAATTTATAGACAACCACTGTGTCACCTTTACGGAGGATTTTTAGAAGCTCATCTAACTGATGGCGATTTTTCTTTTTTCCCGATTCTTTTTCTTCGAAAATCTGATCCACATCATAATGTTTCAATGCATCAAGTTGTAATCCATCTTCCCACTTTCTGCTGATACATCAAGACCTGACTTTGCAGTAGATTGTTTATTACAAGGTAGAATAATCGTAATAGTAGATGGCTCTCCGTTAGTCATTATTGCTCCTGTAAACATTACTTTCTTGATTAAACAGCAGAAGATTCACATATTAACTATTTACCCATTTCGTTAGCTCGATTTTATCGATGGATAGGATTTCTTTTAGCTGTCTACCTACCCGGCTTCTGGATGGCACTGCTTGCATACCATCAAGATCAGATTCCTTTTCCTCTTCTTGCGACTGTAACTGTTGCAAGATCGGGTTTGCCATTTCCTGCACCATTAGATTTATTCCTTTTTGAAATGTTCCGTGAAGCTGGCCAAAGATTACCCTCACCTCTTGGACAAACCCTCTCCGTGGTGGGCGGACTCATCATTGGTGACGCTGCAATTCGATCGGGTTTTATTTCTCCTTCAGTCATTGTTATTACGGCTCTTTCTGCCATTTCAGGGTATACACTAGTGAACCAAATATTAGCAAGTGCAATATCTATTCTCAGAGGCGTTGTTCTTGTTTGTTCGATTTTTATGGGTCTATACGGTTTTATGATTGCAGGATTTTTTATCGTTATTTATATAGCGAGGTTACGTTCTTTCGGAATCCCTTACCTAGCTTTAGTATTTCCGAAGTCTAGTTCGGATTTTTTTAAAGCACTGTTTCGATTACCATGGAAAAGTTATAGAGAACGAGTAAGTTATGTTCGTACGCCTGATAGCTCAAAGACGGATGAAGGAGAGTGACGATATTGAAAATACGCAAACTCTTTTTAATAAGCATAATTACTCTCTTTAGTTCGGTGTTATCGGGATGTTGGAATATCAAAGAAGTACAAGATACTTACTATGTTGCAGCACTTGGAATGGACTATAAAGATGGAAAATATATAGCCTATGCTCAATTACTGGACTTTTCTAATGTGGCTAGACTAGAAGGCGCCAGACCTGATAAGCAGCCACCGGTTTGGATTGGGAGAGGTGAAGGAATTACGATGACAGAAGCATTAAATCAATTATACAAGGATGCACAACAAAGACTTTTTTGGGGACATGTGTCTACACTAATTTTGAGCAATAAACTACTTAAGCAAGATATTAAAACCTCTATTGTATGAGTAAAATGTTTGTGGGAGATGTTGTACCCTGTTTCTCAATGGATGGGGCGTAGACCCATCCATTGAGAAACAGGTCACCAAACGGAAGTGCGGTAGATGGAAAATAAAATCAAATGAAAAAAGGACTCTCTTCTTGTATAGTAAAGTCTGCGAAAACCACAAATACAAGGAAGAGGAGTCCTATGAAAAAAGATACCATACAATTACCCACATTAAAAGAACTGGAAAAAGATTTATTTGTTATGCTTCAAAAGACATTTGGTGAAGTTCTCACGAAGCAACTCGAAGAAATGGATCAACAGATTGCAGAAAATAGAGATAAAAAGAGATTTTACCTTCAGGATAAGCGAGCCGTAGAGATGGATACTTCATTCGGTTCTATTATCATCAATCGGAATTACTATAGGGACAGGGAAAAGGGTGGATACGTTTATCTCCTTGATCACTATTTAGAGTTTGAGGGGTCAAAAGGTTTCAGTCCCCTAGTTGAAACGATGGCAATGGAAATGGCAGTTCAAGGTACATCCTATCGTCATGCTTCCTCCATGATTGAGAAACTACTAGGTTACAAAGTAATCAGCCATGAGACTATTCGTCAACACCTTCTACAAACAGAAGTTACTTTCGTCAAGCCGACCGACCAATTGAGGAAAGTGCTCTTTGTAGAAGTAGACGGACTATATGTGAAAAGGCAACGTGGAAAACGACGTGGGCGGGAAGAAAAGATTGCTTCCGTACATGAGGGCTGGATAGTCAACGGGAAACGAACATCCTTAATCGCAAAACGTCACTATGTCCACAAAGGTAAAAAAGCGTTCTGGGAAGGATTTGAGCAGTTCTTAATAGATAATTACAACTACAATCCGAGTGAACATCACCTCGTAATTAATGGGGATGGAGCCCAGTGGATTACGGCTTGTCAGGATCACTATAAGAATGCATTCTTTGTCATCGACCGATTCCATGTAGCTCGTGAGGTTAAAACGCTTTTCAAAGGCCATAAGAGATATAGAGTCATTCGTAAGAAACTGGCTCAATATGATGCGAAAGGATTCCTAGTGGAACTTAATAGTGCAGTTGGTACTCTTGAAAACGAAAAGAAAGAAGAACGGTTAGAAGAGTTCATACAACAGCTGTCAAAATATCCTCAGGCCCTTGGAGATTATCGCGAATGGTTGAAGGAAAAAGACATAGACACCAGCCACTATCGTCCAATGGGAAGTGCGGAAGGAACGATGAGTGTATTCGCTAAACGGCTTAAAAACGGCCGCAGCTGGTGCGATAAAGGAATACAAGCATTTATTGACTTTATGGTTGGTATGAAGGATGAATTAGAAATCAAGACGATTTTAGGACGAATTAACCCTAACGATCAAACCGCTTCTGTTTCTCAGCCAAAATATTATGTGGAAAAGTTAAAGAGTTCAGTCGGAGAGCTAACAAGAAATAATTTATCATATTTAAATCAGCAAAAAGGAAAGCCGATATACCATGCTTTACAAGCCTTACGAGGTTTTTAAAAAATGAAGGAAATGAACAAAAACAAAACTAAATTGTTTAGATAACGCTTTCATTTAGGTGGGAAATATAACAAATAAGAGAGGAGTTTTTCTATCCAAAAAAACCTCCCACAAAAACTTGACTCAATCACCTCTATTGATTTTATTAATCGGTATCGGGAAATACGATATAATATCTTATTGTATGCTACAAAGGAATCCATTGAAGATGTATTTAAAACAAAATCATTTTTCACCTTATCTGGACTTTCGACCATTCTTCACGAACCAAGAGAAGGATATAAGCAAAGATCCTACATACAACCTATTCAATTTTTCCAATTCATACGAGATAGCGATCCTGTTGGGCAAACAGCTTACATTCCTTCTATAAAAATATCCACTGAAAATTGGAAAGAGGAAGATAATAAAGCACCATTGTTAAGAAATGACGGTGCTTTCTTTGTAAGGAATAAGCATCTGCAAGGCTGGCTTTCTGAATCTGATTTAAACGGTCTAAGATGGATGGATGAAAAAACTGTTCGATCTCCTTTGTGGATAGTTGAAGATGACCAACCTATTGTTTCTATAGTATTAGAAAAACCCAAGATAAAAATTACACCTGTTATCCATAACGAACAAGTGATATATAACATTAACATAGTCGTACAAGCTGGAATAAACGAAAAGTTAAAGGAAATTAGTGAAAATAAGTTAATTGCTAACACTGAAAAAATAATAAGGGATGAGATTTTAAAGACTTTTGAGAAAGGAGTAGAGATAAATTCGGATGTTTATAAGTTAGGAGAAATATTATATCGTGAGAACCCCCAGAAATGGAATAAAGAGATAAAAGAAAAGCGATTTTTCTTAAATAAGGATAGTATCGAGCAAATCAACCTCATAAGCCCCAAAATGAACTTGGACAATAAGAGTAATATTTATTATACTGCTTAATGTACCAAGGAGGCTGACATCATGAAACGAATAAAACATTCTAAAGAATTTAAATTACAAGTCATCAAGG